>NZ_JAYFEQ010000293.1:0-342 GCF_055795085.1 Phormidium sp. CCY1219
TGTAGCCGCTCGCCCTTTTTTTGTCAAGCGATCGCCTCAAAAAAAAGCCGGTCCACAGCGGATAGGTGTTGCTACCTTGTCTGAAGAATTGCCAGGGCTTACGCAATTTTTTTTCTTCCCAAAACACCCTCGGGGTGATATAATGGAACGTAAGGGTCAGGCAGGAGACTTAAGCAATCTGTGCAATGCTTAAAAGCCCTGCCTGGGGTGACGGTTTAATTATAGCCGATCGCCCTTTTTTTGTCAAGCGATCGCCTCAAAAAAAAGCCGGTCCACAGCACAACCGCAGATAGGTGTTGCTACCTCTTCTGATGAGATAAATTTCCAGGGCTTACGCAATCT
>NZ_JAYFEQ010000294.1:0-15370 GCF_055795085.1 Phormidium sp. CCY1219
GCAGATGGCCATACACAGACGCATTGGACCGTTAAAAGCCCCTTGATAATGATCTCATAGAACTTTTCACTGTCCAGTTTGATGATGAGGATTAATAATGTCTGAGACTCCCCAAGGAAGATTTGTTCTAACTTACAATGTTGTCGCCCTTGTTCCTATCAACGATTTGCACAAAATTGTTTCCCGTACTGAAATGGCCGTTTGGAATGGGTTTGCTAAAAGATGGATAGAAGAGGAAGACCGTGATGCAGTTGGCGTGGCAATGGCAACTGAAACTATATACCGAAACATCATGTTATCCATGTTGCATTCAGACCATGAATTTTCAATTTGTGCTATCCCAACCAATGCTACGGAAGACAAAGAATCCCTTCTAGATGATTATGCTAATTTTTCCTTAGATTTAGCAGGAGGTTCCCGGAAACATGGGCATTTCCTATTTACAAGGAAAAAAGGAGAACCGGGAACAATAGGACAATTTTACTTCCCTGAATCTAAACGAAATATGGGAAGAATTAACTATGGGTCAATCTGTCTGAGTGAAAATAAAGCCTTGTTTGAGTTGAGGAATGCTAAAATTTTAGTCGTTCCTGACCCAGAGATGGAAAATAATAGACCAGTGCCAGGGTCGCAAAATCCTTGGAATATTGGTGATGCTCATGGAAAAATTCGGGCTAGCTTACTCACTCAACTCTTAGAGGGTATTGTCAAAGACCTTAATCTCCGTCGTCGAACTCCGACACAATTCCGTCTTGGTATCCCTGGTAGTGAAACTGAAGAAGGTATTTGGGGTAAAGGAACTGTTCTTCCTGTTGATAATTTACAAGGATATGATTTAGTTTTACCTGAAAGTTGTTTCAAAACTTATAAACCTTCTGAAGGTGAAAATCGATTTGACAAAGTTTATCTTGCCGCATTAGGTGAAGCGCAAGAACGTAAAAGTAGAGGTGGTACTCAAATCTGGTCTTGGTTTCCTATTGAAATCATTGAACAAGATGTTATGCCTGCTACAAGGGCTGAATGTGAAAGAATTGTTAAAGCTATTCAATCTAAAGATATTTACAAAATCTTTGAAATCTTTAATCCCCGAACTGAACGTTTGGAAGCTCAAAACAGCGAGGATATTGTCGATAAATGGTTTGATGAACTGCAAGAAACTTGGGCAGGGGGGAATCCGGATGATGAAACCGATGATAATTCTGAAGTCTATATGCCTGCTTTATCCCAGATTCTTGAATATGATACAGCAAGAATCCTGGAAAAACATCCTTATGTAATTGATTCGACTAAACGCAGTCTCAAGAAAAAATGGACGAGATTGGCTATCAATGGTGCTGTCCGGATGAAATCTTTTATGGCTCAACCAGATGATAGTTTGGCTGATTTGACCTTTACCTGCAAACATATTAAGAACACTGAACATATTACTTATCGTTATCCAGTCCGACATTGGGGTGATATTCAATTATGGGATTGTGTAGCAAAACCAGAAAATGATGAATATGACGGGGTGTTCTTCGTTTCTCATGTGACCTTTGGAGGAACTGGAGTAAATGGTGAGGCTCCTTATGGACAAGGGGGCGACTTTGATGGGGATTATGGTAATGCGATCGCATCCAGTGAACTTCCTAATATCACTCAACGTATTCGCGATTGGGAAGATGAAAATTCACCTCATTATCGCCCCCGTCCCGGTGTCATCAAAGCACCTAAAAATCCAATTCAAGATTCTTTAAAACAAGTAGCTTTGAGGTCAATGGATAATCAGACTGGTTTAGTAGCTAGTTTGATTATGCACGCTCAAGCTAAAGGATTGACTGAAGAAATTGTCCCTGATGGTACAGGACGAACTGTATTGGAGGTGCTTTCTCAAGCATTGCAAGATGAGGTAGACCGATTTAAGAATGATTTACAACGCGATACCAAAGGAATTGAAGAAGTACAGAAAATTCTAACCAGAGGTTCAAGTCGACCTGTTTGGCAAAGGGATTATAAATCTTCAGAAGCTTATCTTACTCGACCAATGAAAGTCGGTTCACCTTCTAAAGACAATGATACGATTTCTTATATGATTCGGGAAGTTAATACATATTGGGAAGAGGCTAAGTTCCCGGAACCCGAAAAACTAGGTTCAAACAAATTCCGATACTTATTCGGACAGAATCCAATGACTACGGGAGTTGTCACTCAGCAACAGATTGATTTTGCTCGTGCTGGTCAACGTGAATATAACCGTCGTTTGACTAATGCTATTCGAGTTTCTGATATTGATGATTCTGCTATTCGCAAGTTAATGCGAGAACTCAAAGAACAACGAATGCAATTAGAAGCTGAGCTAAAAGCTAGATTCCCACCTGCTGAAGCTAGAGCTAAACTAAAATCATGGGCGATCGCTTATTGGTGGGCAGCACATAATGAACGTGCTGGTAACTCTCCTGATGTCCCTATGGGTAAAGCTGGCTTACCCTTTTTGCTGTTTCCTGATATCATTGCTGCTCAATTGGCTACTGGAAAATACACTTTTCGCATCTATGGAATTCAACGTCAAAAGTCTCCTGATTTTGCCAACAAAGTTCCTATTACTAATTGGACTAATGCCATTCTGATTGGGACACGAGTTGTTATGGACCGTTCTTTTGAGGTGCTTTATCCTGACGAGAATGGACGAGTCGTTTACACCAACAACAATGGTGACTTTGCTTTAGCCCGTCGCAGAATCGGCAATGGTAAATATGGTTTCGTTGACAATGATTTTAATATCTATGTCTACGAAAACATTGAACGTCATACGTCTTATGTTGATGCTGATGGTCGGTTCATTTTAATGGATGAAGAGTTGGGCGATCGCCACTTCTATCTTACTCCTAATAACGGTATCATCATCAAGAATGAGGCTCCTCCACCGCCTAATCCTGAAAATCCGAATGATGTACCCTACACTGATGATGATGGAAACCTGGGATTGTTTAGTTACATCCAACAAGATGGCAGTGTAGCTTTTGTTGATATTACCAACGATTATTTTCCTCATGTGTTTCTCCAATCTCAGGAAAATATCTATTACACTGATGAAAATGATAATATCCTTTTGAATGAGCCTTTACCTAATGGCAGTTACTTTTACTTATCTGCCGAAGATGATAGCCTTTTCATTAGCAATGAAAGACCACATCCGAGAAAAAGAACAGAAAAAAGACCTACTGACTCAATCTTAGTCAAAATCAAACAAAGTAACCCAAAAAGAAACTATAATCTAGGTGTAGTTGATGCTTCCAATGTAACGTCAATTCGAGTAGTTCAAATTATTTATGCTAAAATTCGGAGCTATAAGGGGCTAAGTGGATTTTCTAAAAATTCAATTACAGTTGTCGTCAATGGAACTCCTCGTAAAGATTATGTAATTATTCCAATGTACGGTGATGAACATTTTATGTTTTTGGATTGGAATGATGATGTCGAATTATTTACGGAGGATTATCAACTCCCATCTAATGGTGTAGTACGAAAAATGGTTTATGTCATTTCACACCGTACAGGGGGAGAAGCGAAACCAATTGGATTACTTCCTTTAGATTGCAATGCCATTCCTAATGGAGGTCGTAAAATTTCTGCTCATTTACGACGCAGCAGCAATGTCGTTTGGGAAAATATTTTTACCCCTCTCTAATTAAACGGGGGCATTTATTAGCCCCCTTTTTTAGAATTTAATATAGAAAAGCATCATCACCGTCTAGAGGTTTTGGGGTTGTAAATAAAGAATCAAGTTCTTCCCAAGCATCTAATTCGCTAAGAGCTGCTATCACTGGCGTCCAATACTTTATGTTGCCTTCATAATCAACCCCATTTTCTTCAAAACTCACTATTCTCCATCTTTCCATTGAACCACTGCCTGTTGAGTAGATGTAGGATTCAGACCTAAATTCATCTTTGTATTTTTCTTTCAATTCTTCTAACTTGGACATAGTTTCTCCTAAATTGTAAATGGTTTGCTCAACGTGAATCCTCGTTCAAGAGTTCCAAACCTAATATACTGCGATCGCTGTCTCTCTCCCATTGCCTGATTGATTTGCTCATTCATCTTCCGATAGCTTCTTCCAAATTTTCCTCCATTCCAAATCTGTAACAAATTCTCTGTAAAGAATCCGTAATTTTCTCCTTCACGGGAAAGTTGAGCTTCAAAACAGGAAGCAAGCATGATACCGGAGGCAGCAATTTGGGGGAAAGCAGAATTACTGGAAATATCGATTCCACCACTATGACAGCAATCAAGAACGATTAAGAGTCTGACCCCGGGACGAAACTGAGACCAGAGGTGATGCAATTCATCATCGGTGAGGATGCGATCGCTCAACAACCAGGATTCGTCATATCCATCATACTCATCTCCTGACCTATCTAATACCCTCACCCCATGTCCTGAAAAACTTACCCACATTATGTTTCCTGACTCCAGTTTACCCGCCGCATCTGATATCTCCTTTACCACTCTCTCTTTCAATGCTTCTGGTGATAACAGAGTTGTTGTTTGAAATCCTTGTGTCATAGCTATTTCTTTCATCGCAAGGGCATCGTTATGACAATATTTCAAATTTTGGATTAACTATATTTATTTGTCCGATTCGCTGATTATGTAGTAAGGGTTCTTCCAAATCAACAAAAGCTGGTTTTCCGAGTAGATTACAATCCGGAGTCAAGTCAGTCATAACCACCAATAAATCTCCTTTTTTAAAAATCGTTGAAGTAGGAAATTTACCCGAATACCTCTTTGTATTTTTATCGTTAAAATACAATCCTCCTTCCAATTTGAAATTCCCAGGCGTTCAAACAATAGGACCGCTTGAAGAAAAATATTCGCTTTTAAAAGAGAAGCCATTTTTTAAATTAAATATGTCTCCCAGAGGCTTTACATCCCAATCTTCAGGAATCACCCCCACCTCAGTCTGCTTATACCCTTTTGGCAGTTTATTAGTATTTTTTGATACTTCTAAATTATTCATTTACAGCCACCCTTTTGCCGTCAAATTTTCTATATCTTCCCGCAATTCAGCCACATCATAATGAACGCAAATACCCCTATCTGCAATCAAGTGCTGAAAGCGAACCTGAGACATATTTAGCAATTCTGCCGCCTTGCCTAAGCTAACTTTTTCCTGCTGAAAAAGCAGCAAAACCACCTCTATCAAAAGCTCATCCTCTGACAGTCCACTCGCTTTGACAATCTCATCGGAAATAACTAAACTCATCTTTCCACCTCTTTTATCAATTATCAATTAAAATCGCTTCATAAGGCAACGGTAACTCGATGGGATGATGTTGTTCTTCATACGCCTCAATCGAAGTTACTAGAAACTCAAGCCGATCCCCCTCTGAAGTATTTAACGGCGCATCGAATAACCGTTCGACCTCCGCCAACGCTTGACGATACTCTTCCTCTGTTTTAATGGGTTTCAAACTCATATCACTCATCTATTATTAACTCTCAATTAATTCCAGTCTAACCCCATCCTCCTCAAATGCTCATCAACCTTACTCGATAGCGCCTCAACCTCGTCCACCAACTGCGGCAAAGGTTCCGCATAGCGTTCCTCTAACTCCTTCACCCGATTCGCCAACTGCTGCGTCACCCGCTCGATTTCTGCCGAAATTGCCCCCTCCAAAGTCGCTTGCCACTTATCATCAACCACCAACCCTTTAATCTCATCCTCGGTTAACTTCGGATACTGGGCAAACACCGCTTTATCCAGTGCATCAGTAGCCTCCTTAACCGCCTTTTTCTTCTCTGCCTCTAAATCAAACAACTCCAGACATTGCTCCAGCACAGCCACCTGTTCCGCATCAACCGATGAGTCTTCCTCGTCAAAAATAGAAAACTGTTGATTTTCCTTAATTAACTTTTTGAGGTTGGTTTTCGTCGCCTTTCCCGTATCGCTTTGGGCATCAACCAACACCCCATCTTCCCCCGTATGTTCCTCAATCAATCCCTCCAATTCCTGCGTCACCGCATCTAAATCCGCCTGGAGTTGCTCAATAGAATTCCGCTTGTCGGCACAATACCGCGCCATCGGGAACCATAATAATCGCATTCGGATTCCCCGCATATTTATCAGAGATGTATTTTACAAATAAAAAGGTCAGAACGTAATCCTTGTACTGCGAGGCATCCATGCCGCCGCGCAGTTCGTCACATCCGGCCCATAAAGAGCTATAGAGTTCGGTTTTTTTAACGGCCATTGCAGAATTACAATCGGTTATTCGCGTCAGATTCAGGGCTGGAAAACCAGGGGGCGACTAGGCGTGGCACCGAGGCGGAGGAAGTCCGCGAAGGGGGAGGAGGGGACTCACGGAACCCAGACTGATGCCAGCCGGATATTATACGATCGCCTATTTTAACACAGTCCTCGGTCTAAAGCGAGCCTCATGGTTATTGTATCCGATTTGGGTGCTCCGGAATCGGATGTTACGCAGAATTTACATAAATTTGCAATTGATTGCGAAAACCCGACGATCGATGCCGCGATCGCTCCCAAATCCATCAGCATGAACCAAAGCCATCAATCTGCACAGCGATCGCTGGGTAAAGCGTTACCAGGTGTTGCCCGAAACCGCGTTAGAAGCCCACATCTTGGCAATGAGTTGTGGATATTGTACCCAAAATTTTGTTAGCGCGAGGGTCAATGCGTCGAACACAAATAGGGGATTGGCCCCGGTTTGAAGTTGGAGAATTATCAACCTCAACCCACCGATGCAAAGGTACCTCGATTAACATGAATAAACCGGGGTTTGAATTCGCGGATTTTCTCTCGTTGGGTGGGGGGGTGACAGCGATCGCCTTCATCGGTTTTGCCAACCCTGGATCCAACGTGCAGAGGCGGGACTTTCTCTCTGTGAGGCTCCTTGGTTCCCGCCTCGGCGAGATCTGTAGGGATTACCCTTGTCAATCGGTCCGATTTGGGGGAAAATACGGTGAGGAAAACATTAAAAGAGGCTTTGCGATCGCGCCAATGTTGCCCACAGCAGCGCGCCAAGCGATGCAAAGAGGCGATCGCACTCCGCCCGGGTGGGACAAGCAATGGATGATTTCATCCAGCAGTGTCCGACAATCCTCAGAGTTTGCTAAGATTGCATCAGGGCAATCCTGATGGTTAGCTTGCGAGGCGGGCAGCCCCGCACTGTACCTTTCAGGGTCGGTGTCGGGAGGATGTCAGTTCTCAAAGCCGATAACCCACTATTTTTTTCGCGCCAATCTGGGTGACAATAGTATCGACGTTTAACCTTTGCCATGCAAATCGCCTACCAGTACCGATTGAAGCCTACATTCGAGCAGCGATGCCGAATGTCTCGCTGGATTGACATGCTTCGCTTTCAATCTAAGCGGAGAATCTCGCGCCGTACCGCTTAAGTGGTTAGCGTCGGGAGTACGTCACTATGACTACGGGCCTCATTCAATCCTCCATCGAGCGGCTCATTGCAAGTTATCGCTACAGTTATGGTTTCCAGAAACTGGAATATGGCGAACTCATTGCTGATGTGGCTCGAGTGGCATTCAAACATATTTCTAAAAGCGACGCGCCGTATCACGATGTGGAACATACGGTTTTAGTGGCATTGGCGGGGGCAGAAATCTTGCGGGGAAAACAAATTACCGAAGGAAATGTTTCCCCTGAAGATTGGTTGCACGCGATCGCTTCTTTATTGTTGCACGATATTGGCTACGTAAAAGGCGTCTGTCGCCAAGATAAACTCGACGCCCGATGCTTCGATACCGGCATCGGCGGTGAAATGATTTCTTTGCCCCCCGATGCAACCGATGCCAGTCTGACGCCCTATCATGTAGATCGAGGAAAACTGTTCGCCAAAGAAAATTTTAGCCATCACAAACTGCTCGATATCAAAACCCTGCAACGCAATATCGAATTAACCCGATTTCCGGTTCCCCCTGACGCCGAACATGAAGATACCATCGATTACCCCGGATTGGCGCGAGCAGCAGATTTAATCGGTCAACTTGCCGATCCCCTTTACTTAAAAAAAATGAAAGCCCTGTTTCGAGAATTTGAAGAAATAGGCACCAATAAAGTCCTCGGCTATCGCACGATTGCGGATTTAAGAGCCGGCTATCCCAACTTTTTCTGGGGGGTGGTTTATCAGTATCTCGGCGGCGGATTGCAGCATTTAAAGGTTACAAAATCTGGCCAAATAATTGTAGAAAATCTATACGAAAATGTTAAAATCGTAGAACGAGAACTGTCAAAATCTACCGCCGATTCGCCCCAATCCGCAGCCAATGGAAAGTCCTCAAACGCGGGCGATCGCCTCCCCGACCCCGATGCGGCGGAAACCGCTCACAGTGCCACTTCTGACCAGCGATCGACCAGCGCGATGGCCAACAAATATCTCACATAACTTGCGTTCAAACCCTTGACGAACTGCGGTCCGGCGGAATGTCCATCAATAGAATCAATCCGATGCAGACTCATTTAAACCTGCGCTGCGATCGCCCACTGTGGAATTATCCGCCTCGATTCCCCTATAGCAAACAACCTCCGCCAAAGACTCAATTCTCATCGCTTTTCCTAACCTCCTCGCCCCTCGGGAACGAATTCGCCAGTCTCCTCCCCAAACAGCATAATAGAAATCGACCTCCGATTGCAAATCCTTACCTGAATCACCCACAATCATGGATAACTCGTCAATCGAATCGTTGCTCGAAGACCTCAAACAGCCGGATGAAAACATTCGCGATCGCGCCACTCGGGAACTCTGGCGCATCTGGTTTCATCAAAAGGGAATTTATGGATTGGAATTTCTCCAACGCGCTCAACGGGCGATCGAGACTGGCAAAATTTCCGAAGCTGAAGAAATTCTCACCGAATTAATTAACGACCAGCCTGATTTTGCCGAAGCATGGAATCGCCGAGCCGTCCTTTATTATAGCATCGGCCAATATCGCAAGGCAATCCAAGATTGCGAAATGGTCATCAAACTTAACCCCGTTCATTTTGGCGCATTTCACGGCTTGGGATTGTGTTATGCTACCCTCAAAAACTATAAAAAAGCAATTCACGCTTTCCAAAATGCGCTCGAGATTCAGCCTTATGCCTTAATCAATCAACGGTTGATTTTAGAATGTACGGCGAGAATTAGTTAAGCCAATCAAATCATTCGATTGAAATCGCACCTCAGCTTTGCGTTGTCCGCCGATGCGGACTATTTTTTTAACAGCTATTCCTCCATCAGAGGAATTGCACATGCAAAAATCTTCTCTCAAAAACCCGCTTTTTAGTCACCACTTAACCGCCGCCCTCGGGGAAAATCGGCGAGGGGACGAAAAAAAAACTGCACGACTCTCGTGCAGTTACTCACCCAAATGTCTCACCAAGCAAATTGAATAAAAATTAATTTAAGGCTTAATTAAAATTTCGTTTAACTCATAGATTCCTGAATTGTAGAGGTGTTGTGCAAAGTCGGATAAACCGCGATATTCAGCCCGATTACTCCACGGTTTGGATCCAGCCCCGGCGAACCGCGTGGAAAAGGCGATCGACTGCATCATGTTCTTCTGGGTTGAGGGAGTTTTCTAACAAAGCGGACATCAGGGTTTGGCGATCGCGGCGACTGAGGACACCGACATTCCAAGCTTGACCGAAGACTTCAGCGATGTTGGATTCGGGGTATAAGGTTTGAAGTTGCATGGTGGGTTGGCTTGAACTCTACAACTCTAATATCTTCGAGATTTGCGATTCCGACTGCGATCGCAACGGGCAATCTCAGGTGACATTCGTCAATTACGCCAGTGATTCCACGGATAGCGCAACGGTGACGCACTGGCCACCTTCTGGTGATTTCGGTCACAATAGAAGCGCAAACTCCATCAGGGAGGACATTCAATAATGAAAAAACCCAACAGACGCACATTTATGGGGTTGAGCCTCGCCGTGGCGGGTGGCGTCATCGCCGGGAATGCATTCAAACAGCCTCATGGTTCTACCTCCACACCCCCCACCGGCACCATGCCCGAACGAGTTTTAGGCAATACGGGAATTCGCCTTCCGATTCTCGGGTTGGGGGGTGCGGGTAAAACCCCTCTATCGTGGAACAACGCGGAAGCGGAAGCGGTGGAATTGGTGGAAGCGGCGCTGAAATTGGGCATCCGCTATTTCGATACCGCTGCGAGTTATGGCCCTAGCGAAGAATATTTGGGCAAAGTGCTGCCGGCCCACCGAGAAGGGGTATTTTTGGCCAGCAAAACGGCAAAGCAAGACCGCGATAGTGCGTGGCGCGAGTTAGAGCGATCGCTGAGTCGTCTGAATACGGACTATTTGGATTTGTGGCAATTGCATCATGTCTCTTTTACTGAAGAACTCGATCGCATTTTTAGTCCCAATGGCGCAATTAAAGCGATGGAAGAGGCGAAAGCGCAAAAGCTGATTCGCTTTGTGGGGATTACCGGGCACCACGAACCTGCTGTCATTGCTGAAGGGTTGCGTCGCTATCCGTTTGACACCACGTTAATTCCAATTAATGCCGCCGACAAACACCACCCCCGCCCTTTTATTCCTGGGGTGTTGCCGATGGCGCAAGAGAAAAATGTCGGTGTCATTGCGATGAAGGTTCCCGCTTACGGGCGACTGTTCAAACCCGGGGTTCTCGATGGCATGCCCCAAGCCCTCGGCTATACTATGTCTCAAGCAGGGGTCCATTGTTGCGCGATCGCCGCTGAATCGGTAGCACAACTCACATCAAATGCGATCGCTGCCCGCAACTTTCAACCCCTCAGCAGCGCGCAACTCGCACAAATCGAACAGCGCACCGCCGCCAGTTGGCAGGATAATACCTTTTTCCGCGCTTGGACTTAAGCTCTGGTCGCCCATCGACCCCACTCTGCCTTTATCCGGGTTCCGCAAGCGTACCCACCCAAATATCGCCCGCCTACGCAGGCGAGATTTGGGTGGTTCGGGAGGCATAGATACCCACCGCGATCGCACCCTCTCTCCCCCACACTATTGCTGAAATTGCTGGATTAACCAAGCACCTACTTCGTTTTGCGGCATCTGACGAGTCCGCCGCAATGCTTCTTCTAAGAGTGAGATAGCTAAGTCGGGTAACACTCCTGACTCGCGAATCCGCCAACTCCCTTTATCTTTTACTGCAAAGGCGATGATTTGTATGTTTTTTACGTCCACAATCCAGTATTCTTTGACTTGTAACTCTTCGTAGAGTAACCGTTTTTCTCCTTTGTCGTCTGCGAGGGAACTGTCTGCAATTTCGATAACTAATTCCGGCGGCGGATAGCGGTCTAAATCGATAACCTTCGTCCCGAAAGGAATGGCTTGGGCGTTTTGTCCGATGTAATAGGAAACATCCGGTTGCGCTTCTTTCAACGGAGGTTTGCGGTAGGTGCAATTAAGTAGCGTGTTCTGAGGAATTCCTTTTACAATGCAAAACAGGTGAACCGCAAGGCTAATAATCGCATTGTCGCTGGCGTGGTCGTGACCGAGTGGTGTCATTTCAATCCGTAACTGTCCGTTGTTGTAGTAGAATTTGGCATTTTCGTACCCTGGTTCTTCTGTCGCTTGCAGGTATTCTTCCCAGGAGGCACTGACCCAGGTTTCGGTGGGAAATTTGGTGGATAAGGGGTTCATGGCTTTGGTTTTCATTTGGCTTTGCTGGGGTGGATTGGGTTGCTGTGGAATGGCGATTTTTCGGTAATCTCCTGCTGGGATAGGGGTCGCATTGCTGCTTACTGAGACAAGGTTTTGCGGTTGTTTCTGCTGTTTTTTTTATTGTAACTGATTGAAGGCGATTAGGGGTTGGGTGTTGGGTTTTTCTGGGTAAACGTGATGGGTTCGGTTTGGTGAATTAATTGTTGGGGGCAATGCCTCGGGGAGTTCCGAATTTTTGCTTTTTATGTGAGATTCTGAGACTTACTATCGATGGTCGGGTGGGCAGGGTTTGCTTGATGCAAAGTATCTCACTTAATGTGAGCCAAAGAGGAGGTGTATTTGGATACGGAGACTTTTTTCCAGGTTTGCTATGCTGGCGGCAGAGGTTCCGCATTGGCGAAATTGCCCGATCGCGCAAGCGGTGCGGGAATAGCGATCGCCCTCCTGTAGGTTGCACTCTGTGCATTTGGGTTCCTGACCTGCTCTCCTGGGTGCGCTGTTTCCGCTGTTCTGGGTGCCGAATTTTTCTGCAATACCACATTTTAGTGAATTTGTCAACCCTAGGAGAGCGGGGGGCAAAGATTGGGGTCTTAAAATACCGTTAAGGGGGGGTCCATCCCTGAAAAAGCAAGCTAAAATAACCTTTTACTTGGGATGGAACCCCCTGGGATCGCGCAGATTTCTCAATGAAAACTTAATGAACTTTTGTGTAGATATTTCAAGGAATGATACGAATGAATAACTTTCACGAACAAGATGTATTATTTGTTGAAGTTAGTCGGGAGCGATCGATCCGGCGAACCCTGATGCTGCTCGAGACCAAGCGCCAGCGGATCCGGGAAGACTTAATGGATTTGATTGGCAGTATGCCCCTGTTGTCCCTGCCGGTGCAGTTAACCCAAGACTCCCCGGAAGAAACCCGCGACATCTTGCAAGAGGCGCTATCGCGCATGGGAGATGAAGCCTTTGCCCGCTGGATCGTAGAAGACATCCTCGAACAAAGCCAATAATTTCAGGTAATTAATTAGAGATATTCAAAGTAAAGAAAGGGGAAGGGGAAAGAAGCGATCGCCAGCTTGCCAGGAATCGAAGCATCAGGGGGTTAGGCCCCACCCGACACTGAGAGCAAAGCAAGCGGGGAACTATTCCAGGTCGAGACGTTCTTCCTGAGGCTCTTCTAACGTTTCGAGTTCTGGCAATTCGAGCGGTTCTGCTTGTTCTTCCGGAGCGCTCAACTGCTGCAAATCGGGTAGAGCCACCAAATCTTGTTGTTTTTCCCGAACAGAAATCGGCATTTTGAGGGGTTCTTTTTTCTCGATAAAGTAGCTAGCCACAGGCAGAGTGCGTTCGAGATCGTCGAGAGGACGAGGAATCACCATCACCGAATTCAACTCGCCGATGCGTTCTGCCTCATACATGCCCGCTTCCACAGCTACCGCCACATCAGCCACAGAGCCGCGAACGATCGCCGTACAAAGGCCCCCACCGACCTTTTCATAGCCCGTTAAATGAACCTCAGCGGACTTAAGCATAGCATCAGCGGCACCCACCAGAGCCGGAAACCCGCGAGTTTCCAGCAGACCGATCGCCTGATTGCTCAAGCGACAGTATTCATCAGAGTGAGCCAGGTCCATCAAGCGAGAGCCGATGGGGAGGACCACCTCCAGATTAGGCAGAGGGCGAGCGATCACCAACTGCGACACAGCCTGACCGAACTTTTCCGCCGTTTCGGCACCGGCTTGCACGGCGAGGCGGACATCAGCGGTGCGACCGCGAACCACCGCCGTACAGTGACCGCTGCCGATTTTTTCATAGCCGACCAAAACCACCCCAGCCGATTTGAGCATCATATCAGCGCAGCCGACGATCGCCGGGAAACTCTGAGTCGAGACCAGACCCAAAGCCAAATCCCGCAGATCGTCCTTGCGTCGTACCTGTTGGCGGGGGACGATCCCCGCTGTATCGCGTCTATCCATCTTTTAGCTCCATCAACATCTACCGACCCACCCACTGACATGTCACCCCAGATAGAACCGTGGGGGCGATCGCCCGAGGGGAATTGGCGCGTAAAACTCCCACCTTAAAGCTAACAACTCATCGAGCTATTCGTCTGGTAGAGGAGGAGGGGCGACGTTCTTATGGGGGAACAACGTCAGCAGCAGGCGATTGATGTGTTCTTGACCTGCGATCGCCGGTTCCGAGGGATCCGTAGACCCCGACTCCGGGGGTGGGGAGGGGGGAGGAGACGGTGGTGCAGCGCCATTCGCGGTAGGATTCGGCGATGGCTCATCCATCCCCAAAGGAGGTGGAGTTGGTGACGATGCGGCGTCAGGGGGAGGCGAGTCAGGGGGAGTTGGGGGAGAAATCTGCGGCGACGCCTCAGCAGTGGAGCCATTGGGAATATCAGCCCATTGACGAGACTCATCTCCGAGGAGGGAACCGGGATTGACCATTTCTTCGGCGGGAATCGAACGATTGAGAATCGTCGATGCCGTACCGATGCAGGCATTGGCACCGATTTTACCCGAGCCAATAATCAACACCCCCGCACCGAGGGTCGCTCCCGACTCCAGAGTTAAAGAGCCGCCGTGAGCTTGAATAATCGCTCCCATTCCAATAGAGACACCAGCAGCGATCGTGATGCGACAGCCTGACGCCGCATGTAGGATCGCCCCAGGAGCGATCGCCGCATTCTCATCAATCGTCACATCGCCACTCACGGAAATATTAAAATTGCGACTCAGTTGTAGTGGCGGCAAATACATTCTTGAATTTAGAACCGCAAACGGTTCGAGCGAGACATTGCAGTTATCAAAAGCGACAGAGCGGATTCAGGCCAAGGAACCTGCAACCGACTACAGCGCCACCCCAGAGCCTCAAACCAGCCCCATGCCAGGACATCCACCGCAGCGATCGCGGTTGTTGCCGGCGATCGCAGCACGGTTGGGGGGGGTTCAAAGGGCGAGGAAATAGCACACAACCCTTTGTGGGGCATCTCCCCTGCATCTGCCCAGTGGGGAAGCAGGTCGAGAGTGCCCCGCGCCAGTCGGCTGGGACTCAGGGAGCTTCGGGCGTTCTTCCAAAAGGCGATCGCACAAAAGCCCCCATCGGATCCCTGGGGGAATTCACCCCGCGCCAATCGCGCGATTACGGGCGTTGGATAATCGTTTCCACCACCCGACGCTTCGCCGTCGGGTCGATACCGATCAAGCGCACGTATTCGCCCGGGTGAGCTGCCATGCACTCTTCCAGGGTTGCCAAAACCTGAGACAGATTTTGCGAATCCACCGCGCCGCAGCTCTTCCAAGACCCGGTACTGAAGCGACGTTTCGTCACATGTTCCGCACCCACGCGCAAGCCTTGGTTGAGGATTTGGCGCACCTGGTCAACCACCTCCGAAGGCAACTTCGTCCGCACTGCAGTGCCGCCACCGCCACTCGAACCGCTCGTCCGAGGTGCCGCCGTCGAGGTAGCACGGCGAGCGCCTCCCGAGAACGCCGATTCATTTGGGCGTTGGATAATCGTTTCCACCACCCGACGCTTTGCTTTCGGGTCGATACCGATCAAGCGCACGTACTCGCCCTGGTGGTCAGCCAAGCAGCCTTCCAGAGCCGAAAGCACCTGAGCTTCGTTCTTGCTGTCAATTGGCGCGCAGCTCTTCCAAGAACCGGTGCGGAAGCGGCGCTCGTCCACATGTTCCGTCCCGA
>NZ_JAYFEQ010000295.1:0-235 GCF_055795085.1 Phormidium sp. CCY1219
AGTTTCTTTCCAGTCTTGGAGTAGTGGTGGAGAAAGAACTATTCCGCTTATTCCAGCCTTGGAGTAGTGGTGGAGAAAAAACTATTCCGCTTATCGGTATAGTTTCTTTTCACTGATGGCGTGGTGGTGGAGAAAGGACTATTCCGCTTATTCCAGGGTTGGAGTGGTGGTGGAGAAAGAACTATTCCGCTTATTCCAGAGTTGGAGTGGTGGTGGAGAAAGAACTATTCTCCTG
>NZ_JAYFEQ010000296.1:0-248 GCF_055795085.1 Phormidium sp. CCY1219
CCATCGAGCTTCGTTACCAATTATCATAACACAGGCTTTCCTCCTCTGTCAATATTGCGCCGCCAAATTGTGGGTTCAAGGTTGACAAAAAAAGTGGCCGGGGGTATAATGAAGCAGTAGGCGCAGGCAGGGCGTCTAAGCATTGCATAACTTGCTTAACAGCCCTGCCTGCACCATCGAGCTTCGTTACCAATTATCATAACACAGGCTTTCCTCCTCTGTCAATATTGCGCCGCCAAATTGTGGGT
>NZ_JAYFEQ010000297.1:0-236 GCF_055795085.1 Phormidium sp. CCY1219
CCAGGACGTTAATGCAATGCATAGCTTGCTTAACTGCCCTGCCTGCACCATCGAGTTTCACCTCCTATTTTATCATTTTATCCCCTTTCTGTGTCAAGGGGTTGAAAAAAAAATTGCGGGGGTTGAAAAAAAATTGGGCATGGGTTACAATTAGAAATAATCTCCACCCAGGACGTTAATGCAATGCATAGCTTGCTTAACTGCCCTGCCTGCACCATCGAGTTTCACCTCCTATT
>NZ_JAYFEQ010000298.1:0-946 GCF_055795085.1 Phormidium sp. CCY1219
ACCTTTTTCTGTTGCCACTTCTGACAAGATAGCTGCTAACCTTATTTTTACTTGGCCCACTAATACTTTCTTGCGTATGCATGGGAATCCAAACTAAATGGACGTGGGCCAAACCTACTGAATGGTTGCCGTGTCGGTATATTTTTTGTCGATTTTTCATGTTGATGGGTTGACATTTATCGACCCCTTGATTAGAATGGAAACCTGAGCAAAAAAACTAAGAAACAAACAAAAAGTTATGGATGTCAACAGGTTTTATTGCATCCAGATAAAGACCGGCGGGCTGTATTAGAATATTTGTGCGGTGAGGCAAACAAAGTATTTAATTGCTCTGTTTATTATGCCCGACAAGTTTGGTTTAAAAAAAATCGATTGGTCACTAAAGGCGAAGCAGGCAGATGAAGTGGAACAGACATTTTAACGCGATGTATGCTTCTAGTGCCCAACAAATATGCAACGGCGTTGTTGAATCTTTGAGCAGCTTTAAAGAATTACTCAAGCTATTTGGGAAAGGTGAATTGGCTAATAAGCCTAAACTACCCAATTACCGAAAACCAGGTTTATTTACCGTTTCTTATCCTAAAAAATGGTTGAAGCTCACCGATAAAGGGATTAAAGTTCCATTAGGACGTAAGGTAAAAGCATGGTTTGGATTGGAGGCATTCTACATTCCGATAGCGAGTAATTTAGACTGGAACTCAATTAAAGAAATTAGGATTTTACCCCGCCACGGTTGCTTTTATACCGAGTTTGTTTATGAGATGAAAATTCAGTCAGTTAAGTTAGACCCGGATAAAGCTATTTCTATTGACCACGGCTTAGACAACTGGTTAACTTGTGTAGATACTCAAGGCAATAGCTTTATTATTGACGGTAAACATCTCAAGTCAAAAAATCAGTGGTACAACAAGCAAATTGCGACAATTAAAAAAAATAAACCTCAAGG
>NZ_JAYFEQ010000300.1:0-205 GCF_055795085.1 Phormidium sp. CCY1219
CAACCCCTTGACAAAAAAAGCCACAGGGGGTAGAATGAAGTAGAAGGGGGAGTTCGGGGGTATGTGCAATGCGTAGATTGCTTAAATGCCCTGCCTGCACCTAAAGCTTGAACGTAATTTTATGATATCATCCCGGGAAACAATTGGCAAGGGGAGAGAGAAAATTCCCCCCAATTCAATTAATGAAAGGGCATTGCCCAATTAA
>NZ_JAYFEQ010000301.1:0-236 GCF_055795085.1 Phormidium sp. CCY1219
CCTAGTCTTCAACACCGAGTCCTGACAACTCTGACGTGGGTAAATCGATTGAAGCGTTTCTGTCCCATTAGCGCTATTTCAATGGAACTTGTCCGTTTTGATACCCAACTGATTCAAAACCCAGAAATCTCTAGTGTCGAGTATCAACAGGGAGAGTTTGTGGGGTATGAAGTCCGAGAATACCTTCTAGAGAAATGGGGTAGATGTTGTCTCTACTGCAGCCAAGAAAATGTGCC
>NZ_JAYFEQ010000302.1:0-392 GCF_055795085.1 Phormidium sp. CCY1219
AAGAGATTGGCTGGGGGGAGTCGATCGAGTTCGGCGATCGCTTCGGCTTGTACCCGCCCGCGTCCTAACACCCTCAACCACAGGGTATCTATGGTGCGGGGTAACTGATGAACCACCACCACAAACGTTCTCAATTGCGGCGAGAGGACGTAAATTCCCATTGGCCAAGCGTCTAAATCTAGGGTAGCACCAAATCCAGCTAATCGGTCTTCGGAAGCGGTGGGCGTAATAATCCACAATTTTGGAAGACTTGCGTCTGAGATGCGAGTGCGGTTGCGATTGGCTTCCCGTTGCAATTCTGCACGAATCAGCAGCAATTTTAACAAACAATCGCGGATTTCATCGGCGGTGGCGGGGTTGCGGAAAGGTTCAAAGATGGCGGGGGTTTGGAT
>NZ_JAYFEQ010000303.1:0-734 GCF_055795085.1 Phormidium sp. CCY1219
GACCCTGCTGCAAAATTTCTTGGTACCAGGGAGATTCTCGTAACACGGCCATATCCCACCTCATAATTTGTTGAACTAGGGGTATTTCTAAGACAAAGGTAGCAAAAAATGCCAGTAAGGGTTCTAATTCATCGAGTTGCTCGTTGCTTCGTAACAACTGCAAGGCGCGGCGCACGGTGGATTCCTCTCCACCATTTCTTAAAATGGGCACAAAGGGAAGCAGGGTGGGAAGGGGTTGTTGCAAAGCAATTTCTGCCTCGACTTCCCACAGATTAATCACTCGATAATCCTGTCGCGCTTGCAATCCTCGAAACTCGGATTCGTAGCCATTGGCAATGGAAACCGATGGTCCCGGGGGCAAGATATTAATCAGAACGGGATAAGTGGGCAGTTGGTAACGTTCTTCGGCTAATGCGGCATAAGCGCGCATTCTTCGCGGGATTTTGTTATTGTAGCGTAATTGCAATTCATTGAGGACTAAAAATTCCCCCTCTTCCGGGGTATAGGCACGCACCAATACATCGCTTTCCCGACTGACCCACTGAAATTCGGAGGCGATAATATCTCGCACCTCTACTTGTTGAATTTGCGTTACCCATTGCACCCACAGTTCTGGTGCCAGACTAATCAGGCGTTTGCTGCCAATATCTGCTTGTTTGACCATACAATTGAGTGATTACTTTGAGGTTAATCATTGTTATTTTATGCGGTTGGTCAACAATTAAATTGCAGAA
>NZ_JAYFEQ010000304.1:0-354 GCF_055795085.1 Phormidium sp. CCY1219
AATTGCTCTCTCCTTACGGGGAGGTAAAAGCACCCCAGCGGGTGGCTTCCGAAGTCCGAGAAATCGACTTGTACTTTCGACCCCTTCCGAATTTAGAACTGGCAATGGTTCGACCCTTGGGTATCTTAGGAAGAATGGCTGCGAGTCCGAATCCTTCGATTTTTGAACCCTTTCGCAACCCAGTCAGCGAAGATGAAATTTGCGACTGTCTCGGAAAGCTGCTAGACGTGAGGCGATCGCTGCAACGCCAAGCCAACCGCAATAATCGCCGACTGTTCAACGAAGCCTTACCCAAATTATGGATTCTCACCCCCACCGCTTCCCCTACCATTTTATCAAGATTTAGCGCTATGC
>NZ_JAYFEQ010000305.1:0-463 GCF_055795085.1 Phormidium sp. CCY1219
AACCGTAACCCGGCGAGAAGCTGGGTACAAGCGGCAATTTCCTGTCGCTGTTCCCGTGATTCTATCTTAGCCAATTCCCCCGCCACTTGACTCAGCAATTGCGTCGGTTCCTCAGCGGCACACAACACCGCTAAAGGGAGCAATGCGCGGTCTTGCAGCAAGGGTTCTGGAGATTGCTCCCACAACCGCACCACTTCATATTGGTGTCGGGTCGATTGGAACTCAAATTGCGTCTGAAAAACCTCCGGATTGCTCGTCTGCTTCAACCAAATAACCACCTGTTTCACCGGCAGTCGATATTGCCAGTATAATCGCAACCAATAATTTAACATCCGCAGGGGCATCGGTTGCTCTGTGGGTACTTTTACCTGAAATTCTAAATGCAGAATCTCCGTCCGCGTGCTTAAAAATGTGACCGAATCTGCTCGAATCGGGTCTAAAGGTAATTCGGTTTTTAATACCT
>NZ_JAYFEQ010000306.1:0-217 GCF_055795085.1 Phormidium sp. CCY1219
CGGCAAGCTGTGCTGCTTCGAGTTGTTGGTCAAAAAGAGGAGATAACCGCATAATTAACTCTCTATCCTCCGGATTTAGATTGGCATTAGATTGTAAATCCGCCTTTAATCGATTCAATAAAACTAACGCACTGGCGCGAAAGAGATTGGCTGGGGGGAGTCGATCGAGTTCGGCGATCGCTTCGGCTTGTACCCGCCCGCGTCCTAACACCCTCAA
>NZ_JAYFEQ010000307.1:0-732 GCF_055795085.1 Phormidium sp. CCY1219
GGATTCATAAAATGACTAGAACCGCCCACGACCAATTTGCCAAGCAGTATTTAGAGGAATTGCTTTCGCCCCTAGGACAAGTAGAAACCAGTCGGGACGTAGTTAGCGAAGTGCGACAAGTGGACGTTTATTTTGTCCCTTTTGCCACCCCCGCCACCGAACCGGAAAATTTAGGCACCCTCGGACAAATGGCAAGACAACCTTGTTTGTTCGAGGTATTTCGCAATCCACCCACCCCCTTCGAGGTACGAAACTGCAAGCTAAAACTGTACTCCGTAAAAGGCGAACGATTCCGCCAAGCGCGCCGGGAAAAAAGCGCTTTATCCGAGTCCGAGTTACCGAGTTTGTGGATTTTGTCCCCCTCTTGTTCCGCCAGAGTGTTAACCGGATTTGGGGCCAAGCCGTCCCCGGAGGGAAACTGGACCGAAGGCTTTTATTTTATGCCAGAATTTGAAAGAACGGCACTGGTGGCCATCGACCAACTACCCGTCAACCCAAACACCCTGTGGTTGCGAGTTTTGGGACGGGGTGCCACCCAAGAACAAGCCGTGAATGAATTGCTCGAACTTCCCCCAGGAAATCCATTCCGGCGCAACCTGTTGGAAGTTCTGGCCAACTGGCGAATTAATGTAGAAGTCAGGCAAAATATAGATGAAGACGATCGGGAGTTAATTATGAACTTATCACCTGCTTATTTGCGTTGGCGAGAAGAAGCCGTACAAGAAGGACGCC
>NZ_JAYFEQ010000308.1:0-352 GCF_055795085.1 Phormidium sp. CCY1219
GCGGAGTATGAGGAATTGCCCCTGCAATTTCTGGAAGTGTTTTTTTACAAAGAACCGCGAGCTTATGCGAATTTATTTGCTGAAATCTTCCTTTACCTGATGCAAAATTATCCGGGGAAAACCTGGCGGGCGGTGATAATTTTTGGCCGCCGCAGTTTTGAACCCACGGAACTGGAGCCTTATGAAGCTCTGCTCAATTCCGCTCAAGTGCAGCGGATTTACTTGGACGAGTTAGAGGCAGTGCCGGAAACCTCGTTGGGGATGCAAATCGTGCAATTGATTATCGAGAAAGAAGAGTCAAGGGCGGCAGAACAAGCGCGACAACTGATGGCGCTGACGCGACGGCAAATTA
>NZ_JAYFEQ010000309.1:0-241 GCF_055795085.1 Phormidium sp. CCY1219
TTCCTCGCCGAAGACACCCAAATGCCTTCCGGGCGGCGCTGCGTTATCAAACAACTCAAACCCGTTACCGCCAATCCCGAGATTTTCCAAACCGTAAAAGACCGATTTGCCAGAGAAGCGGCGATTTTAGAAGAACTCGGAGAAGGAAACCAGCAAATTCCGCGATTATATGCCTATTTTCCCGAAAATGGTCAATTCTATTTGGTACAAGAATGGATAGAAGGGGAAACCCTGAACAAAC
>NZ_JAYFEQ010000310.1:0-1324 GCF_055795085.1 Phormidium sp. CCY1219
CAGATACATTTAACCCGGAAAAATCTAGCAATTGCTGGAAGTTTCTGAGTATGGCACAATCTGGAATGAAATTATTGCTCCAGATGCGGAGGTATCTCTCAAAGCCTTCAACAAAATGTTGAAGGCGCCATTAATATCACGCCCAATAGCGTGACCGCAGTCGGGACAAACAAATCGTTTGTTGCCTAGAAGCTTTGTGTGAATGTGGCCACACTTGGAGCAGGTTTTGCTGGTGTACTCTTCCGTCACATCTACTACAACACAGCCATATTTAGCCGCTTGATGCTTCAATGTTTGCTTAAAACGGTAATGAGACCATGTAACCATTTTCCGTGCTGTCTTAGTTGACAACCGTCGCTTGCCTCGTTTGACCATATTTTTGACCTCAAATGTAGGCAAAAATATGACTTTGTACTTGCTGCATAGATAGTTAGCTGCTTTCTTGTGCAGCTCCGAAACCAGGTTACGAATCTTAATCCGAATCTTTTGTGCAGCTTTTCGCAGACAGTACCGTAGCCGCTTGAATTGGCGTCCTTTAGATAAGCCGATTCGAGACATTAGCCGATCGAGGTGGGTAGCCAGTCGATAAATACGCCCCATGTCCGACTTGCCAATTTCCCAAATTTCTTGACCGTCAAACCCCGTTAGAAATGTTCTGACCCCTGGATCGAGGGCAATGGCTAGATTACTGTTTAATGGTTCTAGCTTAGGCGCATCTATGGCATAACAGATAAACCAACGTCCTCTATCTAGTACCAAGGTGGGCTCGTGGTGCATCTTGTCGATAATTGGCTCACTTGCTTTGAACCCTAATCCTTTGGTCTGTGTCGGATAAAAAGTCCCCTTTTTCCAATTATCTTTTTGAAATCGGATAGACTTAACAGGTTCGCGTACAGACCGAAAGGAGGCATCTCCCCGCGATCGTCTTGCTGCTTTGTGCGCCTCATAAGCTTGGAATACCGCCAATTGGCGTGGATTATATGGGGTTTGGCTTACCCAAGATGGAGCCATATCCATGACTGTTTTCCGTAGGTCATATTTGCCAATCCTCTTAGTTTTAAGTATGGCAATGGCTTGATTGAAGCACCATCTGGCTGCTGATATCCATTGAAACCAAGTTTTAGCTAGTGCCGTTTCTGGATAAACTCGAATCTTCTTTGATAGCAGACTTGTACTTTCTGAGTCCATAGAGCCTGCAACTGAAGACATGGACGATGGCAAGGATATCCTCAACCATTTCTCGTTCTGGAGATAAGTCACTTCGGTTGAGAACCACGAGTTGGCAATCTTTTTGTTGACAGAGCCACTCGATAAGGTCCTGACC
>NZ_JAYFEQ010000311.1:0-314 GCF_055795085.1 Phormidium sp. CCY1219
AAAGCAAGGCATCTTCAAAGACTCTTAAGTAAGTCCTATTACGCAAAGCTCTTGGCGGTAAGGAAAGTAACCCAAGATAATCAGGGTAAAAAGACAGCCGGAGTAGATGGAACAAAATCTCTGAATCCAGAACAACGGTTTGAATTAGCCCAAAAACTAGGGAAGAAATCCAAAGCCCGCTCCTTACGCAGAGTATGGATTCCAAAGCCAGGGCGCTATGAAAAGCGTCCTTTAGGGATTCCGACAATAAAGGATAGAGCTGAGCAAGCCTTGGTTAAACTGGCACTAGAACCCCAATGGGAAGCCCGATTTGA
>NZ_JAYFEQ010000312.1:0-209 GCF_055795085.1 Phormidium sp. CCY1219
TTCTTCAAAAGTTTTGCAACTCTCGTTGGAACACCAGGTTGTTTGCCCATTCTTGTACTCCAATATTTGAGATTGCCATCGTATGGGCTGGCCTCGCCTTTGACTTTAACGTGTCTGACAATTGGAGTCTCTGCGTGGTATCGCAATTTGATTGGGTTTGATTCCGCTCGTGTTGCAAATACCCATTGCCGATTCCCTATTGTTTGCCA
>NZ_JAYFEQ010000313.1:0-12847 GCF_055795085.1 Phormidium sp. CCY1219
CGGAGTGGGAGCCGGAGTGGGAGCCGGAGTGGGAGCCGGAGTGGGAGCCGGAGTGGGAGCCGGAGTGGGAGCCGGAGGCGGTGCGGGTGGAGGAGGAGCCGCACTTGCCGCTACTGGTTCAGCTTCCACATCGGGAACGCTGGTGCTGGGTTGATTCTCCTCAGACTCAGGCTGCATGCCAGAAATCGGATCGGGTTGGATCGATGGCTCGGGTGCTTCTTGTTCGGGTGCGGAAACCTCAGTGGGTGGCATTTCTGGGGCTTGTGCTGCTTGTTCTTCTTCAGAATGACTTTCCTGGAGATTATAGCCACACTGACCGCAGAAGGCGGCATCGGTTTGCACCGTTGCGCCACAAGAAGGACAACTAGTGGTTGCCGGTAAGGGGGTCAAACAAGACTCGCACTGGGTTGCGCCTTCTGGATTTTGGTGGTTGCAATTCGGACAGACAATCATCGCAGTTTTTTCTCCCATCGATTCGGATCGTAAGAAGAGTAGGGATTTACCCGCCTCAAATGGTCAGATTTTACCCTGGCTCAATGCTTTACCGAGAGTGACGCGGTGGTGCCGATCGCAAGCGTAGTGCTTTTTTTATCCCCGCATATTGCTCTAAGCGCTTCTAATTTCAGCTTCAGACGCTTGCTTTCGGGGGAATAAGATTTTCCCCTAATCGTGCAAGGCATGGCAATGGAAATCGGAGGTGAAAGCACGCTCGCTTCACTTATCAGCTTCACTTAAACTATTCCGCCCAATATTCACTTAAGTTACTTCACCTGCCGTCCGGCGGCTTCATCTAGCAGCCACCAGAGTTCTCCCTGGGGTTGAACGAGTCGAGCCGGATAGGTGAAATCATCTGCGTCTGAGGCAAAGATTTGCGCTAAGGCGTCTTGTTTTCCGGCACCGGACACCAGGAAGATAACACAGTGGGCTTGGTTAATTAGGGGGACGGTAAAAGTAATGCGGGGGTGTCCGTCTTTATTGCCCACCGTGACCGGGGAATCGCTCACTTTTAACGCTGGGGTCTGGGGAAAAAGTGAGGCGGTGTGAGCGTCGTCGCCAATTCCGAGCAAAATTAAGTCAAGGGCGGGAAATTCACCCGGGGGCACTTGAAAAAATTGTTGCAACTGTTGTTCGTACTGCTTGGCATCGGCTGCTGGATCCCCCGCACCAGTGGGTATGGGGTGAATGTTGGCGGCGGGGAAATCCACGGGATCGAGCCAAGCTTCACAAGCCATCCGCTGATTGCTCTCAGGATCCTCTGGTGGCACGTAACGCTCATCCCCCCAAAAAATATGAATTTTCTCCCAAGGCAGATCGCAAGTGGCGAGAGATTCATACAGGGGTTTGGGCGTGCTACCCCCTGCTAGAGCAATCGTGCAGCGATCGCTCGCTTCCAAGGCTTGTTGAATTTTCTCGCGCACCACCTGGAGCGATCGCCCAATCAACGCCGTCTTATCCGGTAAAACTTCAACTCTTTTATTCATCAAAATAGAGAATAGCTGCTATTATCCAATAGCATTCTGACATCCTCCCGACACCGACCCTGACGGGTACGGTACTCGGTTCCTCCTGGAGCGAGCCAACTTACGCCACAAGCTCTCGCTTATCGCATAGAGGTCCAACTCTCCAGAGGCGTTTCCTAGCTTAAATCTAGCGCAATCAAACCCCATCTTCTTCTCCCCATACGACAATTTTAAAATAAAGAACGCAAGTTATGGGTCAGAATTGATGATAGATCCCCACAGTTGCCGCGATCGCGCCCTAGTCTTTACCCGTTATCCCACCCCCGGACAAACCAAAACTCGCCTAATTCCCACCCTCGGTGCCCAAGGAGCGGCGCAGTTGCAACGCCAACTGAGCGAACATACCCTCGCTCAGGTCAGACAACTGCAAAATTTACAACCCGTTACCATCGAAGTTCGTTTTGCGGGGGGTACTATCGAGCAGATGCGAGCTTGGTTGGGATCCGATCTGCTCTACAACCCCCAAAATAACGGAGATCTCGGCGCGCGTTTGATTCAAGCCTTTGAGGAAGCCTTCGACGCCGGCATTGAGCGGGTGGTCACCATCGGGATTGATTGCCCCGCCATCGACGCCGCCCTCCTTTCTACCGCCTTCGATCGCCTGCAAGATAGCGACCTGGTACTCGGCCCTGCGGTGGATGGAGGATATTACCTCATCGGTTTGCGCCGACCGGTGCCGGAATTATTCACCGGGATTGATTGGGGGACGGGAGAGGTGTTGCAACAGACAGTGGCGATCGCTCATTCTTTATCCTTATCGATTGACTATCTCCCCCAACTGCGCGATATCGATCGCCCCGAAGATCTGCCGAGTTTACCACCCGATTTTCAACTCTCCCCATTGCCTCCTTTAATTTCGATTATTATTCCGGTACTCAATGAAGCCGATCGTCTCGAACAAACCTTAGGACGAACCAAAGCAGGCACCCATGTAGAAATTATCGTAGTGGATGGCGGGTCGGAAGATGGAACCCGCGAATTAGCCGAATCTTGTGGGGTAAAAGCGATCGCCTCGCATGCATGTCGCGCGCGGCAAATGAACGCCGGTGCTGCTGTGGCGCGCGGGGAAATTTTGTTGTTTCTCCACGGCGATACTCAATTGCCAAGGGGATATGATACCGTGGTGCGCGAGGTGCTGGCAGTACCGAGAGTGGTGGGGGGTGCCTTTGAACTGAAAATCGATTCCGCACGACAGGGTCTGCGGTGGGTGGAACGAGGGGTAAAGTGGCGATCGCGCCTGTTGCAAATGCCCTATGGCGACCAAGGCATATTTGTCCGCGCCGATGTTTTTCGAGAACTGGGGGGATTTTCACCCCTGCCGATCGTGGAGGATTTGGAATTCATCCATCGGTTGAGAAGGCGGGGCAATATTGCGATCGCGCCGAGTTCAGTTCTAACCTCAGCACGCCGATGGGAAAAACTCGGCGTGGTGAAAACTACCGCCATCAATCAAGCCATCCTGATTGGGTATTATCTTGGTGTCCCACCGGAGCGTCTGGTTAACTGGTACGGTCAATGGGTAAACTAACAACGGCAGGCTTCCGCGCGGCGATCGGCACCTTTGCCAACCCACCGATGCCCCAAGTCCCCCGGTCTGTTTGGATTCTCTAATGCAGGGGGTAACGGCCAGCAGATCCCAAACCCGAAAAAATAATTTTTTTTTTAAGTTTTCCGGTAACAGGGAGTTAGAGGCTTGGGTGCTTCCAGTTTTCAGTTTAAACTGAAACTGAGATAGTAAATATTGACCCCGAGCGGGAGCGGCAAAAGCCCCCAATTCTCCCCGTGCGTACAGGTTAAAAACTTCGAGTCTGTCATTGCCCACCCCTTGCATGCTTGCCGTCCAGTGTCACCGAAGCGAGTAAATCCCACACGGTAGGGGTCTCAACTTTTTTCCAGCGATCGTGGGGAAGTGGTAAACCCCGCCCCGCTTTCCTCTGCCGATTGACAATAATCTCGGGAGTTTTTAGCAGGTTAGATAAAATGAATCAACATTCTGTAGCTTCAATGACCCTGAAAGTGGTCGGGGTAATTTTAGTTCTGTCGTCATTATTAGATTACCTGCTACTTGCCTTTCCATTCAATCCTTTGGAGAGACAGTGGCAGTTGACCTATACGGCTCAGCTCGTGGAACGAGGCATCATTCCTTTAGTAGGAATTGCTTTTCTATTAGCTGGATTTTGGATGCAAAGTAGCGAAGGGGCTAACCCATCGAGACGCAATGCCTTGCAAGACCTTCGGTTTTGGGCTTTTTTGCTGTCTACAGTTTTAGGGCTTGTCTTTCTGTTGCTATTCCCCCTACATCTGAATAACGTTCGCCTTCAACGCTCTGACACGTTGCAGGAAATTCGGGAACAAGCGGTCGAGACAGAAGCTCAAGTGGTCAACCGCCTGGGTAATGAAAATGTGGAAACAGAAATCGAACGGCGGCGCAGTGCCTTGGGCGGTCAACTGCGCGAATTGCTTTCTGACCAACAGCGACTTGAGGAAGCATTGGCCAATCCCGAGGTACCAGAACAGGAAAAAGAGTTACTGCAACAGTTGAGAGAAAATCCAGACCAGATTGACCAGTTTCTCCAGGAGCGATTTAGCGTGGAGTCGCTTAGCGAGCAACAGGTGAGTCAAATTCGCGAGCGTCGGGAAAACCTGGAAGCAGAAGCGAAAACCAGATTGACGAAGCTTGCTTTACAAACGGGAATTAGTAGTTTGCTCTTGGCCGTTGGCTACAGTATCATTGGCTGGACGGGTTTGAAAAGTATGGGCACTTCGCGCGGTGGTCGTCGCAGTCCTAGCCCTCGCTAACAAGTCGGGGATTTTCGCTCGGAGAAAATCCCCGCCGCAAGTGGTATTTGAGTTCGATCTCCGATCGCGGTTCGGCCAGAGGTTTTCTCCACCGTTCCGTTTTGGGTTGTCATCAAAGTGGGAAGAAATAAAATAGCAATTGTGAAGACAATCGAAAGCGAATTTCGGGAATTAAAGTAGGTTGAATAATGTCGAAGCTGTGACAAAGAAAAGAGGGTTGATAGCTAACCTAAATGGGCAAAAAATCTAAGTTGCCAACTTCTGAAATCAAAGTAATGGCAGAAAATTAAAAGGAATAAATTTGCCTATTTTTCAGGAGTTGAGGAGAGGATTAAGTGGGGGGAGAAAAGAGAGGATTGAAATCCCAGGAGGGAGAAAATTTCAAGGAATTCAGAGTAAAGATGAGAGAAAATTGAGGAGAAAGGAGGAATGGAGTTGGCATTGAGAAGTAAAAATATGTAGCATAAAGTACAATAGAGACTAAAGCAGTGCCGAGCGATCGCAGCTCGGTAAACGCGCTCGCTCGACGCCCCACCTGCCTAACCTATCCGGTAAAGTCAAGGCGGCGTTGAAACTTCACCTGAGAGGGGTTGAGGACACCTCCTTGTTAGCAAGTTATCAGCCAAACTCCCGGACTGGATAGGGTGACAAAGTTGGCTGACAATCACCATTCTCGGGTGGGTTTGTACCATTAGAGTCTTTGCGCCTTATTGGCAGCAGCCGCACATGTTTTCAATTTATATCCTTACCTATAACGAAGAAATTGATATTGCACCTTGCATTGAGTCAGCGATGTTATCCGATGACATCATTGTTGTGGACTCGATAAGTAGCGATCGCACTGTGGAGATTGCCAATCGATATCCCGTCCAGGTGGTACAGCACGAGTTTGAAAGTCACGGCAAACAAAGGACTTGGATGCTCGAGGAAATTCCCACCAAGCACGAATGGGTGTACATCCTAGAAGCCGACGAACGGATGACCCCCGAACTGTTTCAAGAATGTCTCGAGGCCACAAAAAGCGAGGAATTTATCGGTTACTATGTCGCCGAACGGGTCATATTTATGGACCAATGGATTCGTCGCAGTACCCAATATCCCCGCTATCAAATGCGTTTATTCCGCAAAGATAAAGTCTGGTTCACCGACTACGGGCATACCGAACGGGAAGTTTGTGACGGTCCGACGGGATTTCTCAAAGAAACCTACCCCCACTACACTTGTAGCAAAGGATTAAGCCGCTGGCTGGAAAAACACAACCGCTATTCCAGCGATGAAGCCAAGGAAACCCTGCGCCAATTGGAAAGCGGAGCAGTATCCTGGAAAAATTTGTTTTTAGGATCCTCAGAAGTGGAAAGAAGGCGGGCACTCAAAGATTTGTCCTTGCGTTTGCCCTTCCGACCGCTTTTGCGCTTTTTGTACATGTATCTTTTGCTGGGGGGGATTTTGGACGGGCGTGCAGGTTTTGCCTGGTGTACCCTACAAGCTTTCTACGAATATCTGATTTTGCTAAAAGTCTGGGAACTGAAGCACGCCCCAGAACCGCGCATAGAACCGGAGCAAGTACAGGCTACTCCTTCCAGCCAATCTTAAACCGGGTAAAGGTTTCCGGTGGGGCGGAGCCTCGGGAAAAGGCAAGGGATCCCAACTGCTTCCGAGCAGTTCGTGCGAATTTTGACAGAATTCTTTACAATTTTAAGCAATCCCACTAGGGAATTTTTTCAAGTCCTGCTTGGGCGGGAGGTTTGTCTTCTCATAAAAACCATCCGAAGGCTCCTTTCGCGGAAGCAGGCAACAATTGAGTCGCGGTTTGGCTGAGTTCCTGACATCGGGTCGCGGAACTTCTGTGGATTGAGGCACTGCTTTGGTTTCCTCAAACCACGGTAAAAGGGTTGACGAACTCAAATCAGCCACCAAAAATGGCAATAGGGGTTTGTTTAACTCGCTCGGCCAACCGCTGGTTAAAAGTGAAATGTTAGAGGGAAAAATTGCGATCGCGCAATTTTCCCCATCAAAGGAGAGTGGGTGACCTGTGCTCGAACGCTTTAAGCAAGACTTAAAAAACGATCTGATAGCCGGACTACTGGTGGTCATTCCCCTGGCAACTACTATCTGGCTGACGATTACAATCGCCAGATGGGTGATTGATTTCCTCACCAGCGTTCCCAAGCAGCTCAATCCGTTTGATAACCTGCACCCCATTTTAGTCAATCTGCTGAATTTGGGAGTGGGCCTAGCGGTGCCTTTACTGAGCATTCTGCTGATCGGATTGATGGCTCGCAATATCGCGGGGCGATGGCTGCTCGACCTTGGGGAGCGAGTTTTACAGGCTATTCCCCTAGCCGGCTCGGTTTACAAAACCCTCAAGCAACTGCTCGAAACCGTGCTGAAGGATTCCAACGATAAGTTTCGCCGGGTGATTTTGGTCGAGTATCCTCGCCGGGGAATCTGGGCGATCGCTTTCGTCACTGGAACCGTAACCACGGAAATTCAATCCCACTTGTCCGGTTCGATGCTCAGCATTTTTATCCCCACCACCCCCAACCCCACTAGCGGTTGGTACGCGATCGTTTCGGAGGAGGATGCGATCGACCTTTCCATGTCGGTGGAAGATGCGTTTAAAGTCATTGTCTCTGGTGGAATTGTCAGCCCCTCGGCTAGAGGTCCTTTACCTTTGCCTCCTTCTAACAAGCGCAAACTGCACGAACTGAAGAATGAGGGAAAACACCAGGCGATCTCCACTGAAGAACAACCCGAAGAAGAATATATCTAAACCCCAAGCCGTTTAACTCAACAACCATTATGCAACCCCGACGAATCGCCCGCGAACTCGCTCTGCTTTCTCTCAGTCAAGTCTCTTCTAATTTGGAAAAACTCCACCAAGAACAGCTCTCTGATTTGGTCCTTGGAGCGGTTCGCACCCTCACCCAGGAAGTTCACGATATCCTGGAAACCGCTGCCTCCGAACTCAAACGGGGTAGCGATCGCCTGATCGATAGCGAAATTCAAGCCACCACCGTCAAGAGCGCCCGGGCAATGGTTTCCGATGCGATCGAACAAACTCAAACTGCCATTAACCGGGTGGGCATGGCAATGGAATTGCCCGAATTCATTCAACTCACCAACCAAAAAGAAGTCAAAGCCTACGCTTTAGAAATTCTCAGCACCGTCAAACAAGAGCGCGCTGAAATTGACGATCTCATCAGTAACTCCCTGGTTAACTGGCAACTCAATCGCATCGCCCGCATCGATCGCGATATCTTGCGAATTGCTGTGGCTGAAATGCACTATCTCGGCGTTCAAGACCGAATTGCCATTAATGAAGCCGTGGAACTGGCAAAACGCTACAGCGGCGAAGATGCTTATCGCTTTGTTAATGGTGTCTTGCGTCGGGTCAGCGATCGCCTGAAAAACCGGATTCCCCAAAACACGTAACTGATGATTCTTGTCAGGTGGCCGATTTCTCCCCAAATTCGGCTTGCTCCATTGCAGGCATCTCGCCTGCTTTAGCCAAGAAAATCCAGATGTTAATCGCGCTCCTTGCCTCTCGTTAATCCCCTGTAACTTGCCACCCAATCTCTCGTGCAATTCACTCAATTTTCCCCTCTCATCCGCACAACTTTCACCGATTCACTTTTGCGCTGTTGAGCGTCAATTAAATCAAACGCAACTCTACTCTCTAGCCTCTACAAAAAAATCTTGACGCTACTCAATCCAAACCCCAAGCTTAACCGAACGTTAAAGGTGGTTAAAAAGCCCACACAAAGCTATTTTTTACCGTTAAAATCGTCGGTATAAATTTAAAAAATCCAAACCTAAACCCTTTTCAAACCCAAAAAATAAAAAGTCGCAAAGTGGGGAGTTGCACGAGAGGATTTATCGACCCCAATCGGGAGAAATTGAAACTAAAATTTCAGTGCCCGAGAGGGGTTAGGATGAAACGGAAACGCGAGCTAGAGAGATATCGGGAGAGTGGTGCAATCGCGGGAGGAAGGAGCTAAATCCAGGCAAAATATTTCAAAATCGGGAATATTTTAACCGATTAATCAAACAAAAAACCATAAAAAAACGCTGTTTATTGGTAGATTGAAGTCTGAAACCTACGTTAGGTAAATTCCAGTCAAAAGTCCGCACAGCTAAGAGAAGCAATTTCTAAAGCTTCTCTAAAACGGGAGAAAACCCGCAAAAAATACAGCAACAGTTTAGGTCAGGTCAATACTATGGTGTTTAATTGGTTCCGCCGTCAGTTTGGTAGCGAAGAAAAAAAACCGGAAAAACAAGCAGAACCAGCCACAGAGCAGGTTCAAGCCGAACCCTCATCCGCAGATGCCTCGGAGGAACCCCCCGCCGAAGAGGGAGAAGATTATCTAAGCTGGGCGAAAGCGGCTTATAAAAACATTCAAAAACAACAGACCGGGGAAGAAGAAAAGACAGAGATAGAAGAGTCGGTGGAGGAAGCGCCGATCGCGCAAGCAGCGGAAACACCGATAGAAGAAGCCACCGCCGAAACCAGGGAAGAAACCTCCCCAGGGGCAGAAGTTGCCGAGGCACCGGTAGCCGAGGAAGCGCAGACAGAAGCGGTAACAGAAGCAGCAGCGGAACAGGTGGAAGCCGCGCCCACCGTGGAACCCACACCGACCGAGGCGATCGCACCGGAGACGGCGGAAACGGCAGCGGTGGAGAACGCCACCGAGGAAACCCCTGTAGAAGTCGAACCAGAAACTGCGCCCCCCCCTGCCCCAGCAGAGCCCGTATCCGAGGAGGTTTCAGCCACAGAATCCGCCCCCGAGACGGAAACGGCGGCGGCTCCCACCTCCTTTTTAGCCAGGGCGCAAGCGGAACGACAAGCGAGGCTGGATCGATTGAGCGAAAGCGCGATCGAAACGCCCACCGAGGAGCCAGCAGCCCAGGGTGCGGGAACTGTGGCTCCCGGGACAGGGGGCGCGACCATTTCCGGATTAACGTTTGATGAGGGATTTTTGTGGTCGGCGGAAGTGCTGGCGTCCCAAGGTCGGCGTCCGGATGAGATTTCGATTGAAGAAATTACCTGGCTGCAGAAACTACGCCAGGGGTTAGACAAAACGCGGCGCAGCTTGATCAATCAGTTGCGGGCGATCGTGGGACAAGGACCGCTGAATAAAGAAGCGGTGATGGAAATCGAAGCAGCGCTTTTGCAGGCGGATGTGGGAATCGAGGCGACGGATGCGATTATCGATGCCTTGCAGCAAAAGCTTAAAGAAGAAGCACTCCCGCCCGCCGAGGCGATCGCCTACCTCAAACAAATCCTGCGCGATATGCTCGATCGCCCCTACGCCAACAACTACAAACCCATCTTTGTCCCGGAAAAAGACCGACTCAATGTCTGGCTGATTGCGGGGGTCAATGGTGCTGGGAAAACGACCACGATCGGCAAAATCGCCCATATTGCCAAAAAATCCGGTTACTCCACCTTAATTGCCGCCGCCGATACTTTCCGCGCCGCCGCTGTGGAACAGGTAAAAGTGTGGGGACAACGCTCGAATGTGGAAGTGATTGCCAATCCGGTGAAAAATGCGGATCCGGCGGCGGTGGTGTTCGATGCGGTGTCCGCCGCTCAAGCGCGGGGGACGGAATTGCTCCTGGTGGATACCGCCGGACGCCTTCAGAATAAGAAAAATCTGATGGATGAATTGGCGAAAGTTCGCCGGATTATCGATAAAAAAGCCCCGGATGCGGTGGTGGAATCGCTTTTGGTTTTGGATGCGACCCTGGGTCAAAATGGGATGCGCCAAGCACAAGTTTTTTCGGAAGCGATAAATCTCAACGGCGTTATCTTGACAAAACTGGATGGAACTGCTAAAGGTGGCATAGCGTTGGCGATCGTGCAGCAGATGGGTCTGCCTATCCGCTTTATCGGTGCGGGTGAAGGCATCGAAGATTTGCGCCCCTTTTCTAGTTATGAGTTCGTGGAAGCGTTAATCAGTGGCTAGCTTCCTGGGGAAGCCTTTGGGAAGGTCTAGATAACCGCATCGGCGATCGCAACCCTAGGGGCGATCGCAACCCCCTCTCGTTCCCAACGCGCCGATCGCACCCATTATTGCTGCAAAGGGGGCGATCGGCGCGTTTCTGCTTCGGTTAATTTTGTCGCCCCTGTTCGAGGTTTTCTCAAGGCAACTCGAACCTAGTGGCGCAGACAGTTAAAACAAACGATGAACCCCTACGAATTCATAACGAATCAATTCAGCAAGGATGTACATTAATTTCCACCCTTGCTTAGGGAAGCTTTGTGTTGGTGGCGGTGGGAGTGCAGGAGGGCGATCGCGGAAAATCCCCCCAGTTGTAGATTGGCAGGATAGGAAATTGGCGCTATGATTATTTCAATCGTTGTTAAAGGGATTCAAGTAGAACCTCCCCTCGGTTCTGTTGCCAATCATCCCCCATTATTTTAAAAGCTCTCTCCCGGGCGCTACAGGCGGCAAAACTCGCGTTCGCCCTGACAAAATATCCAAAGCGTGAGGGGTGAGGATTTGTGTCACTGCACCACTGGGCGCGAAGCATTGAAATTCAAAGAGAGTGGGTACGAGACTCTGGAACGGAAAATCAGATTCGAGGCATGAGGTATCAAATCGCCTGATTTTTCTGTAACTGGCAACTTTAACGTCCTGCTGTAGGCGTTGGGGTAAAATGCCGATCGCCAAAGCGGCAAAAATATTAAAATTTCTTTAAACTCCGAGTGGCCGCATCTGGCCGCGCTCAATTCCGAGAATATTAAAACAATTTGCCTCGAAATCCAGCAGGATTGCGCCTCTGGCACCTAACCCTTGCAAAAATGGCGCAGGAAATTTATAAAAACACAGTAAGCTTTTGGGGGAGTGCCCTCTGAAACCCGAAAACCGCGATCGCTCATATTGATTAAAAGCGTGACTCAATGACTTCTGTACCTATTCCAAGACAGCCATTTCAATCTACTGACCCTCCCAATGCCGGGGGAAACCCTCCCGAAGGAACGCCAGTATTTGCCCTCAAAGAACTGGTGGCACGTTTACATCGCGAACAAAAGAAAGTTCAAGATTTACTCTCTTCCCTGGGATTTGCCCTGCGAAGCTTCAATAATCTCAATCAATTTTTGGAGCTGATTCCCCTGGTGGCCAGTCGCGTTACCGATGCCGATGGGGGAGCGCTAATTCTGTTTAAACCCAATGGTCAGGTGCGCCTGCAACAGCTCCACTGTCAGGAAGGTCACGAATGTCAAGATATCCGCCAAGCTCTGGAAGCGGTGACGCGGCAAATGATGAACGGTTCGGGAGTGGCGGGCGGACCGAAGGTTCCGCCTTCGTCTTTGGATTATCAAGTCAGCCACTATGTCGGGTCGGATGTGCATTTGTTTGGCACGGCGATTTTGGTAAAAAATGTGGAACGGGGCCGATTGTATGTGTTTAGTCGCGACCCGGACTACAGTTGGACGCCGACTCGGCAAAAGTTGGTGCGGTTGGTGGCGGATCAAACTGCTGTGGCGATCGAAAATGACGAGCTGACGGTGGAACTGCGCAAAAAAGAACGCTTGGACCGCGAGTTAGAAATTGGTGCGGAAATCCAATTGCGCTTGCTCCCGCGTCAATGCCCGAAAATTCATGGGGTGGAATTAGCCGCGAGTTGTCAAACGGCAAATCGGGTGGGGGGGGATTACTATGATTTTATTCCCACCAGTCACGATATTGTTAAGTCTAAAAACAACGGGGGCAAACCCACCGGGCGGTGGAGTGTGGCGATCGGCGATGTGATGGGAAAAGGGGTTCCGGCGGGCTTGATTATGACCATGACCCGGGGGATGTTGCGCGCTGAGGTCCTCAATGGTCATTCTCCCGCTCGGATTCTCCAACATTTGAATCGGGTCATGTACGCGGATTTGGAAAATTCTCATCGGTTTGTGACCCTGTTTTATTCCGAGTATGACCCGAAAACTCGGGTGTTGTCTTATAGTAATGCCGCTCACAATCCGCCGTTGTTATGGCAGGCTTCTACGGGATCGCTGAAGCGTTTGGATACTCTGGGAATGCTGATTGGTTTGGATTCGGATACGCAATATCAGGAGGGTCAGGTGCAGCTCTATCCGGGGGATACCATCGTGTACTATACGGATGGGTTTACGGATGCGAGCAATCCGCAAGGCGATCGCTTCGATGAAGAAAATTTGGTGGCGGCTTTTCAATGGGCCTGCCAACACTGTAGCGGTCCGCAAGCAATTCTCGATTATCTGTTCGAACAAGTCCGCCTTTTTATCGGTCCGGACAGTCAAAATTCTGATGACATGACGGCGATCGTCATGCAAATTACCGATGAAGATTAGTGGCCGATGGCAAGGGATGTCCCCCTCGTCGGCGACCCTGCGCGTGCGCGATTCCCACCTACTCTTCCCATTTTACCCCTCATGGTTCATACTGAAGTTTTCATTTTCTACCCTGATGTCAAAACTCTGTCAGGAACCCCATCCCTAAAGGGAGGGGCTTGGTAAGACTTTATTTTCCCAAGCTCACCTGACCAGAAGACCA
>NZ_JAYFEQ010000314.1:0-248 GCF_055795085.1 Phormidium sp. CCY1219
CTACTGGACTACCTGTTGAAGTAGGTTCTGGAGGATTAACTAAATTTAATCGTAAGCGTCTTGGCATCTCTAAGTCTAACTGGAGCGATGCTGCTTGCGTGAGCCAGTCAACTCCTAATAGCTTAAACCTCAAAGGATACCAACCTTTGCTAATTAAAGCTATGGAACCTGTCGGCAAATGGTTAATTCTGATAAATACGGTTTTCCCAGAAGCGCACCTAAACTTCGGCAAAAATCCTTCTTTGGTT
>NZ_JAYFEQ010000315.1:0-39814 GCF_055795085.1 Phormidium sp. CCY1219
TGGGCGATACCAGGATTTACAGGGCATCCAGCCTTGCCAAATGGGTCGTGTCTCCGGTTGGCTCGGAATCTGTGTCCGCCCTTTACCGTACCCATTTAGCTGATACAAGTTTACCAGAGTTTGGAGATTTTTCCTCTACCAACTCCGGCGCTGAACTCCGTTCAGCATTGCTGCAGGTTAGGGCACGAAAAATCACCCCCTCTTGACTCCACCGTGCGATCGCTACGGATGGAGAGTGCGACGGGACTTGTTCAAGCGGGGCAACCCAACACTGGCCGCTGTTGGCTCTGTCACTAACCATCAAGAGGCCACAGTGCCTTCTCGTTCCCCTCGAAACCTGCCCTCGCGATCGCCAATAGCTAGCGCGGTTGGACGCATTTTCTCGAGTCGCGGGAGCGCTTCAAACCCGCTATTCGCGGTTCCACTGTACCTGACTGTGCTACAGCTAGGGAGTTCTACAACTCGAGCGGTGAGAAGCTTAAGCTGAGCGGTTGGAGGTGGGGTGCTTTATCTGCGGCGCTATCGGGCCGAGATAATTTATCTTTCTCTATTTTAGTTTTAAAATGTCATTTAGAGAAACTTTAACGTGAAATAATGTTGAGTGAATTTCGTTCTCGTTACCCCACAGGCAGCTTAATTTCTGAATTGCTCACAATTTATGAAGGCCAATATGTGGTGCGGACGGTGATTCAGGTGGAACGAGTCACCCTCGCCACGGGCATGGCTGCCGAACGCACCCTCGAACAAGCCGAAGACCGCTCTCGCGAACGCGCATTGGCCGTTTTAGGCATTGCCCAACCCCAATCTGCCGTGCGCCACATCTCAGAGCCACCCCGGGAGACTCCCACTACCAGCGCCCCCGCGTTCTCTACCGTTCATTTAGGTCAAGGAAAAACTCGCTCTAGACCGCCGTCTCCTCCCATCGGATCCCCCACCGGGTTTTCCCCTCCCGGGATCCATTCCCCAGCCCCCACTCAACCCCCCCCACCCCTGGAAGACTCTTCGACCACCAACGATGATTGGCTTTATTCTGCCGGCGGCGGAGCCAGTATGGAGGCAGAACCGACCGCCTCCCAAGGCGATCGGCCAACCCCCGATTTTCCCGATCGCTCACCCACCCCCGAGGATTCACCTTATCCGGAATTCGAGCCATCCTCCCAACCTCCTCCCCCAGGGGCACCGGAGAACCGTGCTGCTGCCCCCACATCACCCCCCCCTAGGCAGACCCCGGCGGAACATCCCCCCCAAGAGTCTGTGAATTTGTCGGACATTATTGCCCAGACTACAGTGGAAATCCGGCGCTTGGGCTGGTCTAACGACCAGGGCCGTAACTTTCTCAAAGAACAATACGGCAAGCCCTCGCGCTCGATGCTCAGCGAAGAAGAGTTGCTCGAATTCCTCGAATTCCTCAAATCTCAGCCGAGTCCATCCTCAGACCTGTAACCCACAGAGTTGAGAGTCCATCAAAACTCTCAACTCCGTACTAGATCGTTAACTTACCCCACTGCCACCGGGCGACTCGCAGAAGGACGTCGGTTAATGGTCAGATCGATTAGACCATACTCGCGCGATTCTTCCGCAGACATAAAGAAATCCCGTTCGGTGTCTTCTTCGATCCGTTCGAGTGGCTGACCGGTATGCTCGGCTAACAGGCTGTTTAACCGTTTCTTGTGGTACAAGATTTCCTTGGCTTGGATTTCGATATCTGTGGCTTGTCCTTGGGCACCACCAAGGGGTTGGTGAATCATAATCCGCGAATGGGGCAAGCTCATGCGCTTGCCTTTAGCGCCTGCACTTAACAAAAATGCCCCCATGCTGGCCGCTAAGCCAAGACAAATCGTGCAGACATCCGGACGGACGTGGTTCATGGTGTCGAAAATTCCCATCCCGGCGGTGACTGAGCCACCGGGAGAGTTGATATACAGATAGATATCTTTCTCCGGGTCTTCGGCTTCTAAAAACAGCAATTGAGCCACAATTAAATTCGCTAAGTCTGAATCCACCGGCTGCCCGAGAAAAACTATGCGATCGCGCAGCAAGCGAGAGTAAATGTCAAACGCGCGTTCGCCACGACCAGATTGTTCGATTACAGTAGGAATCATCTACAGCGCCTTTTTACGTTACTTTTCTTGATTTTACCGAACTGCGCCAGAATCCTGCCCCGATGCCCTCTAATCCTCCCCCCCCCCCACCCTGGCTTCCCTAGACTTCTGGCCTCGAATCGGCGGCACTTGACCCTGCTTTGTTTGGGCTTTTGTTTGGGCTGATGTGGCGTTGCGGATTGTCTTCCCCCCACGGTTTGTCGCTACAGAACCCGCCGCCAATGGAAAATAGGGCGATCGCCTCTGCGTCGCCCCAAATCATATTGGGTTTGATTTGAATAATTTAAGTTAGCGCGCCCTAGATGCGTGGCCTCACACCACAAGAACCTGGGTTGTTGTCTCGGAACGCTCGCCACGTCGAGCAGGGGGAGGGAAAACTCTTCCTCTGTAAGGGATTTTTGCCTACGCTCATTCCCATTTCTGACTGAGATTTACCCTCGCAACTCCCCGCCATCGGGTTTCTATCCCCTCCAGGATTCGCATGTTTCACCTGCGCGGGCGATCGTGCAATTCGGCAACGCCTCTGTGGCTTGGTGTTGTTCGTCTGCCAATCTCTCGACACGCTTGCCCCCTTCTCTAATATCCAGGAATGCTGCTTGTCTTCCATCGGCTTACCGTCCACTGCCACGATGGGGCGCAATTCCATCGTTTCCTTCCATTCCAGAGGCGATAGGTTGGTCGGCACCCTTTAATTCTCCTAGCTTTGATGCAACTTCAATCCCGGAAAACTGAGTTGCCATTCCTAACACCACTAGGCTGGATAACATCAAGTTTTTGTAGATGCTTTTCATCGGTAATTGTCCTTGATTAACTGTTCAATTACCTTTACTTCCTTCTCTTTGCCTCATCCGGTAAATTTGAGATTTATCCCAAAATCAATCTCTCTAGTTACTTTCACTACATCCGGGAACAAATGAGTAATACTTCCGTCTTTTTTCAAAAAAAAGCAAATTTTACGTGGCAATGCACCTCTCTATAAGGGCAAAATATTCTAGAAAAAAATACCTTCGCGATCGCCTCAATCTTTTTCTCTCGATTCATCCGCGATCGCTGACCCTTCAATCCGTTACCGGAGCGTCTAAATATCCGCATTTTACTCCCCTCCAAGGCTTTCCGCTCCCTTGGGGGAATTGCCGCTAGCCGCGATAGCCCTCTACCGAGGGTGGCTTTTTGGCTGATTTTGATGCAGCGTCGCTAGGGACTCTACACTTTAAAATCTACCTGTAACTTTAAAATATAATTATGGCTTTAGCACTCAGCCAATATTTCGCCAGGATAGGATAAAAATCCGGAAAATACTCGAAACCAATCAAAACTAAAGTCTCAAAAATGGTAAAAAATAATACCCAAAACACCCACAACCCAAAAACCAGCCTGAAGAGAGGCGCTGTATGTTAAAGATATCCGAAGATAGAGAAGAATAATTCGCAGAAGAGACGGTTTAACAATTGTCACCAGAGAGGGGAAACATCTGCCGGGAAATTCTGTAGCAATAAGCACTCACCCAGTGAAGTTTAAAACCCCACAAACAAACCAGGGGGGGGGTGGAAACCTGAAAAAATAGCGATCGCCACCGCCTCCCCTATCGCTCTCGGAGGATGGGAAACCCCGCTGTAACCCCAGACAGGTTTTTCTGAAAACTCGCCGCAGTTTGTATCGATTCTGTCAGCAAATTGAGCCAGAAAAGGTTAGGATAGCTAAAACGGTATGGAATTGGGGTTTGAGATTAAAGCGTTTGTCTCCACTGCTGACAAAATCAGGGTTTCCAGCCAACATCGTCAGGCTGGACAACGGGTTAACGGTGATTCACCAACAGATCGAAGCCACACCGGTGGCGGTGGTCGATGTATGGGTAAAAGCCGGTGCCATCCGAGAGCCTGACCCTTGGTCGGGAATGGCTCATTTTCTCGAACACATGATTTTTAAAGGCACCGAAACCCTCCCACCAGGCGCATTTGACCGAGAAATCGAGAATCGTGGGGGGATGACCAATGCCGCCACCAGCCACGACTACGCCCACTTCTTCATCACCCTAGCGGCGCAATATTTAGAAAATGGCTTGCCGATTTTAGCCGATCTGCTCTTGCATCCCGCTATCCCGGACGAAGAATTTATCCGAGAACGAGAAGTAGTCCTCGAAGAAATCCGGCAATCGAACGACAATCCGGATTGGCTGGCATTTCAGGCGCTGATGGAGAAAATTTATCAGCGACATCCCTATGGTCGCCCGGTATTTGGATCGGCCAACCAGTTAATGGCGCTAACGCCGTCAGATATGCGACAGTTCCATAGCTGCCACTACCAACCGGAAAACATGACCGTGGCGATCGTGGGCAATGTTTCCCAATCCCGGGCGATCGCCCTAATCGAGCAATCCTTCGATCGCTTTCCACCGCGTACCCCTTGTCCGCAACTGGAACTCGAAGCCGAACCGCCGATGACCGAAATTCGGCGTCGAGAACTGTATTTGCCCCGCCTGGAAGTGGGGCGTTTGATAATGGCTTGGATCGGCCCGGGATCCGAGCAGTTGTACGAAGCCTATGGATTGGACTTGCTCGCCGTGTTGCTGGCAGAAGGACGCAGTTCGCGCCTAGTCCAGGAATTGCGAGAAATGCGGGGTCTGGTTCACGGAATCGGTAGCGATTTCTCCGTGCAGCGAGATTCCAGTTTATTTACGATTAGTGCCTGGTTAGACCCAGAAAATAGCGAACAGGTGGAATCCCTGATTCGCGATCGCATTTACGAACTGCAAAACGAACCCATTTGTGACGTAGAATTAAACCGCGCTAAGCGGGTTCTGTGCAACGATTATGCCTTCTCCAGCGAGACGCCCAGTCAACTGGCAGGTCTCTATGGCTACTATCACACCATCGCCGAAGCACCCAATGCCGTGGCTTACCCCGCATGCATTCAATCCTATGATGCCGAACAACTCCAGCAGGTGGCCAACCACTATCTTTCTCCCAATTACTACGCCGTGACCCACCTCAAACCGTTATAACCCCCCATTCCCCCTCCGGATCCGTCCCGAAACCGCTCCCACCTCTAGATTCTGCCACCCTTTAGGGGCAGCGATCGCTTTTCGGCAGACCGACATCACTCTAAGGACAGTTACTCAGCGTGAATCAGAACGTGACGCAATCGCTACAAAAAAAAATCCATCGTCAAGTTTTGGACAATGGCATGACCGTCATTGCCGTAGAAAACCCAGCGGCGGATATCATTTCGGCTCGCATCTTCATTAAAGCCGGAAGCCGTTGCGAACCTCGCGAAAAGGCGGGACTCTCTCATCTAGTTTCGGCGGTGATGACGAAAGGCACCGATCGCCTCTCTTCTTTGGAAATCGCAGAACAGGTAGAATCCGTGGGCGCAAGTCTCAGTACCGATGCTACCCCGGATTACTACTTACTCAGTCTCAAAACCGTCTCGGCAGATTTCGCTCCCATGCTGCAACTGTGCCACGATCTGTTGCGCTACCCAAGCTTCCCAGATGCCGAGGTGGAACTGGAACAGCGCCTCACCCTGCAAGGAATTCGCTCTGGGCTCGAACAGCCGTTTACGATCGCCTACGACCAAATGCGGCAAGCGATGTACCCGGATCACCCCTACGCTTGTTCTATCCTGGGCCGGGAAGAAACGGTGGCTACCTTAACTCGCGCCGATCTCGAAGCCTTTCATCGTTCCTTTTTTCGCCCCGATCGCATCGTGGTCAGTCTCGCCGGTCGGATCGCGCCTTTCGCCGCAACTCAGTTGATTCAAGAGGTATTCGGTCCGTGGGAAGCTCCCACCACTGCGGTGCATGACCCGCAATTTCCCCCCTTAACCTCCCATCCTCGCCAGATGCTTGTCCCTCAAGATACCCAACAATCGATTATTATGGTGGGTCATCTGACCAACTCGGTGCGCGGGAAAGACCCGCAAAATCCCGACCCGAGTGATTACGCCGCACTCAAGTTACTCAATACTTATCTGGGCAATGGTCTCTCCAGCCGCTTGTTTGTGGAACTGCGCGAAATTCGCGGCTTGGCTTACGATGTGTCGGCATTCTATCCCACTCGCTTGGATCCCGGTCCGTTTGTGGTTTATATGGGGACCGCCCCGGAAAATACCTCGATCGCTTTCAACTGCCTGCGTAGCGAACTCGAGCGTCTTTGCACTACCCCCCTGAGTCCAGAAGAGTTACAAGCGGCAAAAAATAAACTCCTCGGTCAATATGCCCTCGGCAAACAAACCAATGCCCAAATCGCTCAGGTGTTTGGCTGGTACGAAATCTTGGGCCTCGGGATCGAATTCGATACCCGTTTTAATGAAGAAATTTCGGCCATTTCCGCACCCATCGCTCAAGAGGTGGCTTGCCGCTATTTTAAGACGGAACCTTTTGTCTCTCTGGTCGGACCGGAAGCGTTTATCTCTCAGGTGTAGAAGCACCCGGGATTGGGTTGTGTCCCGAGGAAGTGGCGATCGCGACCCGCCGCCGCAATCGAGCCTTGACAAATTAATAAATTTGTGGTATGAAAATCCACCAAGGGCTGAGGGAGGAAAAACAAAACCCATGTATTTCAAAATTCTTCAGGCCATTGTGATGGTTTCGGCGGTGTTGCTGTTGCCGATCGCCCCACCGGCGCGATCGCAACCCATCGCCCAACTACCGCTCAACCGACCTACCCTACAAATTGGCACTCAAGGCGATAATGTGGCGCAAGTGCAAGCGGTCCTCAAGCTGATGGGCTATTACGCCGGTCCGGTGGATGGGGTCTATCGCCAAAGTACCGCGATCGCGGTCTTTGCTTTTCAAGAAGATGCCGGCATCAACCCAGACGGTATCGTGGGATCCAACACCTGGAATGCCCTGCTTCCTACCACCACCGCCGAGACCTACCGCTCTCCCTTCTCCTCTCGCTTACCGATTCTGCGGCGCTCAATGAACACCGATGCGGTGGTTCAACTCCAAAACCTGTTGCGAACCCTCGGCTTTTTTCAAGGAGAGTCCACCGGCTTTTTTGGTTCGCGCACCGAAGCGGCAGTCAAATCCTTGCAAAGAACCTACAATCTGCCCCCGGATGGCATTGTCGGACCTGCCACTTGGCGCGTTTTGCTGCGGTAAACTCTCCCGCAAAACCCTCGATTTTTCTCCCTTGAATCCGCCAATTTACCTAAGTAATTGTTACTGGAAAAAAACAGCGCTTTCCACTCAATTCGTTACCGATTTTGCCGGAATATTGCAATGGGTAAACTTCTGTAAAGTTTAGTAAAAAACAGTGGGCATCCATAGAAATTGGTGCTACCTTATAAATCAGGACACAACAGAGCAACTTGGATTAGAGTTCAGTGTCCCCCACTCTAGTCCCCCGCAGGGCCTTGCTGGCCTGCATCCGATCGCAAATGTGGCACGGCAAGCGGAAAAGGAAGCATTCATTCGTGCATTTAATTGAGCCGCGAATAAAGGTTAAATGCCAGTTTCCCAAACCGCTGAGCTACGAGCCAAAACTAGAAGTCCGGTATGGATTGAGAAGATGCAAACCTCGCATACGGTTGACTGCGGCGTAATGTAAACCTTAGTTAGATTTAATCTACAAAAGCTGACCTGAACGTTCAACAATTCAAATTCCAAGACCGAAGGGTCTAGTCGCCGCCGACTAGACCCTTTTCAGCATGATGAAGACCGGACAGAGGGGTGGATTAGCTACCCATCGCCAGGGCGGCAGTTTCGCCACAGATGCCGGCTTGTTTGAAGCGATCGAGCGCCACAGCGAGGCGATCGGGTTCGGCAATCAAACTCACCCGCACGTAACCCTCGCCACCGGATCCGAAAGCATTCCCCGGGGTCAACACCACACCGGTTTTATCCATAACCATTTCGATAAATTCCTCCGAAGTGGTATCGAACGGAATTTTCGCCCAGACATAGAAGGTGGCTTGCGGGTTTTTGACACTCCATCCCAACTCGGTCAAACCGCGCACCAAGAAATCCCGGCGGGTGCGGTAACGGGCTTGGGCTTCGTGGATGTAAACATCGGGCAAGTCTAACGCCGCCGCCGCCGCCGTTTGCACCACGCCAAACATGCCATAGTCCATATTATTTTTCAGGCTGCGTAACCCTTGCACGACGCGATCGTTACCGACCACAAAACCAACTCGCCAGCCTGCCATATTGTAAGTCTTCGACAGGGTATGGAATTCTACCCCGATTTCTTTACCCCCGGGAATTTCCAGCAAACTGGTGGGTTGATAGCCATCATAGGCTAATTCCGCATAGCACAGATCGTGAACCAGCAAGATATCGTAGCGACGGGCAAAGGCGACGATTTCTTCGTAGAATTCGCGCGGGGCAGTGGCGGTGGTGGGGTTGTTGGGATAGTTGAAATAGAGAATTTTGGCTTGTTCGGCTACGCTATCGGGAATGGCAGCCAAATCGATGAGCCAGTCGTTGTCTGGTTTGAGAATTAATTCGCGAACGGTGCCCCCGGCGAGTAACGGTCCGCGAAAATGAGCGGGATAGCCGGGACTGGGGACTAAAATTAAGTCTCCGGGATTGACGTAGGCGAGGGCGAGGTGGGTTAAGCCTTCTTTGGACCCGAGGACGGGCAGAACTTCGCGCTCGACATCCAGGGTGACATTGTAGCGACGTTTGTACCAGTTGACGATCGCCTGTCGGAACCTAGGGGTGCCTTGAAAGGGGGGATAACCGTGGTGGGTGGGGTCTGCCAAGGCGGCGATCGCGGCCTCCACAACCGTGGCTGGGGTCGGACCGTCTGGGTTCCCCATGCCCAAATCAATTAAATCGATGCCCCGCGCCCTGGCATCGGCTTTCAGTTCGTCGAGGCGCGCAAATACATACGTGGGTAAACCTTGCAAGCGATCGGCAAGGGCAATCCTATCTAAAGTCATGGCCGCATTCAGCGCCGTTGAGGGCGCTCTCCTATTTGAAAAACTACAAAAACACATTAAATCGCCAAAAAGCCCCGAAAGATTTTTCTGCTACCCCCAAATCTTTCGCGATCGCATCTCTCGGGGGCTTTTTGACGCCGATACCATACTGGCACTGTCCGTTATGGCATTAATCGCATGGGCACTGTGGATAAACCCACTCCCGCCCTACTTACCCCTGCGCCACACTCGAACGGGGCGCATCCACCGATGCGGTGGTAGACACCATCGCTGCCATAAGCTGTTGCGGATCTACCGAAAAGGGCAGGCGATGAATGTCTGACCCCGAGGCGCAGGCAATTTCAGCCGCATGTTGCAATTCGCTTAGGGTAATATTCCCCAATCCCAAATCCCCTAAGCTTTGCGGTAAGCCAATCTCGCCATAAAACTTTAAAAGCTGCTGCCTTGCGGCGGTTGCCAGTTGGTTCCCTTGCAGCATTTCTTCTAGGCGCAGTTGCACGAGGATGCCATAGGCGACTTTTTCACCGTGCAAGGTGTGGTGGGCGGCGAGTAAGTGGGTTAAGCCGTTGTGTACGGCATGGGCGGCGACGGTTCGGCATTGGGCACCCCCTAATCCGCCAATGACGCCGGCGAGCAATACGGTGGCGTCTACGACTTCTTGCCACAGGGGACCACCGGGTTCGCGCAGGGCGGGCAGGGATTTTTGGAACAGGATGTCGCGCAGCACTCGCGCTTGTTGCACCGCCGCAATGATTAAGCTCTGTTCGGAATGACCGCTGCTGACTGAGGCTTCGTACCATTTGGCCAAGGCGTCTCCGATGCCGGCGACTAAGGTGCGCTGGGGGGCGGTTTTGATTAATTCATAGTCGAGGATGAGTAAGTCGGGACATTTGGCTAATCCCACATCGTAGAGAAAGGCCCCTTGGTCTGAGTAGATGTTGGATAGGGCGGTCCAAGCGGCACAGGTGGCGGCGGAGGTGGGAATGGCGATCGCCGGTAAGGAGCATCGATGGGCCAGGAGTTTGGCCGCATCTAGGGATTTTCCGCCCCCCGTACCGATGATGACGTCGGCTTCATGGGCGGCAACGGCATCGCAGAGGCGCGCTAAGCTGGCTTCGCTACAGTCGGGACTGTAGGAGGCGATCGCTGCGGTTAATTGATGGCGTTCTACCACGGGTTGCAATGCGCGATCGGCTAGGGTAAGGCTGCGATCTCCACCGACGAGTAAGGGGCGAAGACCCAACCGCGCGATCGCCGCCCCCGCTTTTTCCACTGCGTTGGCCCCGCGAATCACTTGTCCCGGTGCCACGCTTAAGGCGGTGATGCTGGAAACTCCTTCGGTGGTGTCTGTGGTGGTGTTGTTTACGGAAGCCGAATTTTTATGGGGCATACGCAACGATAGGAATTTGTTTGGGTTGGCTCTTAAAAATTAATATAGCTTTCCTCTCGCCACCGATCGCAGTTTTTTGGTAATATTTTATACATTTTTTGGATTTTTAAAGGTTTAACCCTAAATCATATCATGGAATCTCCATATTTTCTCCGCCTACCTGAAAAAAAATTAAGAATTGAGAACCTATGGGCCAAAACGCCCGCCATTCTCAATTCTTAATTTTTTCGCGTTACGCTTCGCTTTGCGAAGGTTGGGCTTCTTTGTTGGGCAGCTTGGGTAATTTTTCCGAGTAGATTTCCAGTTCCATGTCCTCGTCGTCGCGCACGGCAAGCGATCGCCGCACTTGTCCCACATACAGGGGTTTGGACAAACCGGGTTCCGGATGCACGATCGTCCGGGCGCGAATGGTCAGTTTGTCCTCTCCGCGACTAAACCGCCCGGGGGAAAATAAATCGCCGGCAGCTTGGCGCAAGGTGGCTTCGAGTTCGCTTTCGGTGACGGTGGGGGGTACGGCAATTACGGTTTGCGTCGAACCGTTGTCATAGACGCGGGCGTAGCGAATCGCACCGGGAATCTCGGTCCGGGTTAAAGGCACCAGACTCAGGGCAAATAATCCACCGGTCAGTACCGCCATAAACCCGGTAATCCCCACGAGTCGGAACCGGATGCCCCACTTGAAGAGAAATCCCAATCCGGCAAGAAGTAAAAAGGCGATCGTGGCAATACCAGACCACTTGAACAAATTAAAAAAGTCTGCGGTAGTTAGCATAAGGATTCCGTGATAGCAATCTGTAACCAATCAGAGATAAAGCCATCTCGCCGGGAAAGTCCAGAAAATGACTCCCACCGATTTTACTCGTTTTCGTTACTGACAAAGCCGTTCGCGTCGCTATTCGCGCTGGCTTCAATGGCGGCTTTTAGGGTATGCCAGCAGAGGTTAGCACATTTGATGCGAACCGGAAACTGGGCGACCCCTTGCATCACGTTGAGCTTGCGTTGCGCTTTGGGAAACTCCGCTTCCCCTTTCATCATGTTTTGGAAGCGCTGCACCATTTCTAGGGCTTCTTCCAGGCTTTTTCCCCGCATCGCTTCTGCCATGAGATCCACTGACGCCATCGAGATGGCACAGCCTTCTCCTTGAAATTTCACATCTGCGATGCGATCGCCCGCCTCGTTTAACTGTACCGTCAGTTCGATGGTGTCGCCACAAGAAGGGTTATGCCCCCGCTGTCGCCGATGCACCGGATCCGTGACACCGCGATGTTTGGGAGATTTGTATCGTTCGAGAATGACTTGCTGATAGAGGTCGCGCAGATTACCGAGAGACATGATCGTAGGCTTCACAAGTTAACTTACCTTTGCTTCGATCCTATCAGCACTGGCACCCTTGCGGCGGATAGGGTGCAAAATCTCCCCCCGATTCCCCACCCCTTATTCCCCCTACCCTCTGCCAACTGGCGCTTCTCAACCGATCGCCTCAGACAGGTTCATAAAAAATTCGTCGATTTGACTCTCAATAACCTGGGCGGGATTGTCATCTGCCGCTTTCAAACAGAGGATTTCTTCTAAATCTTCATCATCAAGCAATATTATCATCTTTTCCTCTGACAGCCACACTTTTTTTCGGGCTGCAATTGCAGCCTCGCTGGGGGGTTTGCGAGTACATAAAATCCCAACCGACCGCATGGCTTTAAAGTCTAAATAGTTGGCTAAATCGTGGATTTCCTCTTCTCCCGGTTCTCTGTCGAGGTTTTTAAATCGGTGATAATATAGCGGGTTCTAAATTGATTTTGAATGGTGTACCAAATCGGATCGACCCGCGCAATGGCATAGCTGGCTTTGTAACTGGCTAAGTTATTATCGGCAATCGGTTGCCAGATGGGGGGACGAAAGGGCGGGATGAAAACGCGATTGAAAATATCGAGGCAGAGTTCTTCATAGTCGCGCCAATGTTGCCGATCGCTGGGCAGTTGGGCAAGGCGATCGCGTAACTGGGCCGCCCGGGTGTCGAGGTCTTCAATCTGTTAGCGTTGTTGGTTGAATAAATCCAGTTTTCGCCGCAACGAAACGAATTCGGCAGCGATATCTCGATGTTTTTCAATCAATTCGTTCAATTGATTGACATCCCACACCACAATTGAGGGGTAGCGCTGGATAAATGCCGATAAGCGGGGGGTCAGTTCAAACGGAATTATCAACAATCCACAATTGGCTTGCAAGAGTTTCTTGGAGGCAACTAAATTGTGAACTGCTTGATAAACTTGGCTGATGCGATACACTCTGGCTAATTTAGATTGCACCACCCACAATTCGGACTTTCCGGGAGGATGGATTAAAAAATCCACCGTCAGGTCTTGAGCGCGTTTTGACAGGGCAACTTTTGTAAATCCTTCCGATTCGAGCAGGCGATCGCAAAAGTATTCAAATTGATGTAATGGCTCTAGTTGAGCCAACAACTCTTTTTCTTTCATCAGGGTTAAAGCGTTTTTCCATTATATCTACTCATGCAAAAATAATTGCAGAGGGTAGGGTGGGCAGAACCACTCGAGAGCGGTGCCGATCGCGCATTTGTTCTAGAACTGCCCACCCTACAAACTGTCGTCAGGGTTAAAGCGTTTTTTCATTAGACCACAGTTTCGCGCTTTTATTGTCTCAATTTTCCGCTTCGCTTGCCTCTTCCGAAAGTCAGAAACTCTGCCAGAATTTGCTTATTCCGAGCACTGGCGCAATCTGTCGCGTACCTCCATTAAAATTTTTCCCAGTTGGTTTGTGCCGGTGCCATCTTTCCCGCATCCCCAATAAAAATCGTGGGGGGAATTTTCGACGATTTCTTCATCCTCGGTTGCCAATAATATTGCCCGGATATCGGCGTGGGTTTGGAATTTTTGCAACACCGCGCGCCGCATGATGTCGTCTTTGACTTGTTCCCAGTCGGACCGCAGGGGACGATTGCGATCGCGCCCCATTCTTGCCGCATCTTTTGCCCGTTTCACCTGGCGAATGGCGTCGGCGTGGGGGGTCCCGGCAAATTTCTGCGCTTGAAAGTAATGTTCGCTGGTGGGCCACCACACCCCATCTAACTCGAACCCATGTGGGGAAAAGTTAGAAAAACAGCCATATTCGCCCTGGGTGGTGTAAAAATAAATCGTCATCCTTCACCTCTTGCGGGTTAAATTAACTGACAGCGTTTTCGATGAGGTCGTTAAATTTCCACAAAATATTGGCCGAATCGCTGAAAAATTTTACGATGGGCGATCGCAGCAGTTTGTCGAATTTTTCTACCTCTTCTGGCAACACTTTGCTCAGGGGTTGCACCACCAAATACCGACTGGCACTATAATCCAATTCCCCGGGTAGTTTCTGGCTGGCTTCTTGCAGTTTTTCCGTGAGGATTTCGCCTAACTGATAGTCCGATGACCTGACATAAAGTTGGGGGGCACTTTCCATGCCGAAGATTCGTTCTGCGGTAAATCCCTCCACGCCAATTGACACCACATATTCTTCATATTGCGACACCCAATTTTGATTGGAAATATAAATTTCTGTGGGGTCGTAGGCAACGAAACTCCAGTCATTTTTCCACCATTTTTGTTTGGTTAAATCTGCCTCGAGAGCAGCGAGAAATGCGGCAATTTCGGTTCGCAGTTGATGTTCGGTTTGCTGCAGGGATTGATAGGTTTCCCAATTTTTCGCCAGCAGCAGACTTTCCTCAGATAAAGGGTTCATGGATGTTCTACAAGTGGGCAACAGATTCTATCCAGTCTACCAAATAATGGTGCAGTTTGCTCTCGGCGATGTTTGGCAAAAGGGTGGCGAAGGCATCGGCAAGTTGGCGATAGGAAAGGGAATGCCAGGGGGTGGGGTCGCCACTGATAGGCGATCGCCCGTCGGGGGTGAGGAATATTCCCACCTGTCGTTTTGGGGGAATCCGTTGCCCTAATCCCAACCGTTGCAGTTCTTGAAATTCTCGGTCCACTTGATAAATTCCTTCTCGGTCTAACAGGGTATTGTCTATCCCAATTAAAAAGCCACCAGGCCGATAAATGGCTAAGTCCAGTTGCAACTTAGGGTCGGCAAGATTGGTTTGCACGCGATAGGATTGCTTGAATACCTGGCGCGGCATCTTTACCCCACAGTGGTGCGCCACTTGCTCTAAAAATAGCGGCGCTTGCGGGTTGGAATCCGCATCAAAGATGCAGGATAAAAACCGGGTTTGCACCGACTTGTTTTGGGTAATGTCGAGCTTTTCAAAAATGTTGACTTTGGCGGCTTTACTCTGGCGCAAGGCGCGATCGCATTCGGCAAAGGCAGATAAAAAATCCGCCATCTGGTTGTATTTTGCCGATTTTTTAGAGGCGCGTAAGGCTTTAAATTCCTCTAAAAATTGGTTCATGTTGGCGATATTTTGGGTCATGGAAAAGGGAAAATTATAATGCATGTAAAACCCTGACGGGACTAAGCTGGGGTGTGAATAGGCAGAAAAATTGTAAATTCTGTTCCCTGACGTTGGGTGGAATTGACCTGGATAGTGCCGCCATGTTTTTCGATGATTTGATAGCAAATGGCTAATCCCAGACCGGTCCCTTTTCCGGGGGGTTTTGTGGTGAAGAAGGGGTCGAATACCTTGCTTAAAATGTCGGGAGAAATTCCCGGACCATTATCGCGGATTTTTATCTGCACTTGGTTGTCGCCTAGGGTTTGGGTGGCGATGACGATCCGATCGCCGGTGGGGGAAGGGGACGCACAAGTGGCGGTGGCATGATGTGGGGTGAAATTGCCATGATGTACGGGTAAACTGGGCTGGCGATCGCGTTGTTCCCCCGCTTCCTCGAAAGCGTCGATCGCATTGCCAATCAGATGCATAAATACTTGGTTGATCTGGGCGGGATAGCACTCGATTTTGGGCAAGTTGCCGTATTGTTTGATGACTTCGATATTGCCATTCAATCGGTGATTGAGCAGCAATAGGGTGTTATCTAGTCCTTCATGCAGGTTCGCTCGTTTTTTCTCCGCTTCGTCGAGACGAGAAAAGTTTCGCAAGGATAACACGATCTGACGAATGCGATCGGAACCGCTGGTCATGGAAGAGAGCAAACGGGGCAAATCCGAACGCAAAAATTCTAAATCGATGTCATCGATTAGGTCTTGAATCACGGGGGTGGGCTGGGGATATTCTCGTTCGTAGAGTTCGATTAATTCAAGCAGGTCTTGAATATAGTGGTTGCTGTGTTCGATGTTGCCCCGGATGAAGCTGACGGGATTGTTAATTTCATGGGCAATTCCAGCCACAAGTTGCCCTAAGCTGGACATTTTTTCGGTTTGAATCAGTTGGGCTTGGGTGTGTTTGATTTCTTGCAGTTGTTCTTCGACCCGGGTAATCAATTGATTGAGAGAAGTGGCGAGCAAACCGGCTTCGTCTTCGGTTAAAACCGGGGCTTGCAGTTTGTAGTTGGATTGTTCGGTGACGCGCTGGGCTACTTGCGTTACCCATTCGATGGGACGGGCGATCGCCCGACTGGTATAATAAGCCAAAATTGCCGCGATCGCTACCGAAAGCAGCATACTAACTAGGGTAATGTGACGCCGCCAGGATTCCGCTTTGTTAAAGGTGTTCTTCGCGAATGCTTCTTGGGTTTTGGCTTTCTCAATGCTTTGATTTAATTTTTCCTCTAGGGTCTTTAATTTTAATTTGAGATCCTGATTCATCGAAATCAGCATTCGTTTCTGCGTCTGCTGGATTTCTTTGGGAGGTAAGTTCCCAGTATAAACTTGTTCGAGTCGGAAATTGACCAGGTTGGCATAGGAAAGGGACGTGGCGTCATAGGAGTGGACTAAATCTAGAACTTCGTTGGCGTCGATCGCGAGAAATTCGTGGGAGTGATTATCCACAAAATGTTGCAGGTTAAATAAAAGGGTTCTCACCTGCTGCATTTTCTCCAAAAATTCGCTGGTTTCGGCTTCTAACCACTGCGAATTGTCAATTCCAGGCACTAACCGCTGCTGATGCGATCGCGCGGCGAGCACTTCATGCTGTAAGTCGATCAGCAACCATTGTTGTTGATGCGCTTGGTTGAGCTGTTTTTTTGCCTCCCGCTGATAGTAATCCCCCACGAATAACCCGGATCCGGTTCCAAATACGGCAATTCCAATCGCTAGGGCGTAACCATACCCAATTTTTTGTTTGATACTCCAGCGACGAATCCGGCTTTTTAATTTCTCGAGCAGATTATTTCCCGCATTCTCGTCTCGATCGCTCACGGGTGGATCCGCAATGGAGAGGTTTTTTATTCTCTCTAGGGTTTTATAAGACTGTTGAAGCTGCATGGTTGGTGCTTCTATTCCTCGCTAAAATTACTGTTGTTTTGGGGATGGCTTCCCATTGCCTCTGGGGGTCTGAAGGACGTAGATGGCATCCCGATCGCTGTGACCCACAGTCTGGACAGACTTTGGGAAGGGCGATCGCTGGGCTTCACAACCCGGATAATTTCAAATTGGCAACCGCACTTGTCTTTGACGAACCATTGAGTTGCTACCCTACTGTAGTCGGCATTTCTCTACTTTATTAAATTTTTATAAAAAATCAATGCCTTTTCCGATTTTACATGATAATAGCCGACAAGTGCATTAAATTTCTTTAGGGAAAATTGCCCATCGATATGCGGGGGGAATCAAGGTTAATCCGGCAGGCATTACAAAACAATTATTGTTAATTTGCAACGATTTGGGGATGCGATCGCCCCCCAAATTGAAAACAATGTAATTTCCGGGACTAAGCGACTTTGCGAATTTTAACAGTTTGGGGAGGTTGGATGGGCAAAACGATCGCGAATTCTGTTCCCTGACCCGGTTGGGAATTGACCTCAATTTTGCCCTGGTGTTTGGCGATAATTTGGTAACAAATTGCCAGTCCCAAACCCGTGCCTTTGCCCACGGGTTTAGTGGTGAAAAAGGGGTCGAAAAGTTGTCCTTGAATTTCTCTGGGGATTCCCGGACCGGTATCGCAGATGCGAATCCGAATGCGATTGGAATCGAGAGATTCTGTAGAGATGATAATTTTGCGATCGGGAATATCTGGTTGTTCTTGCAGGGCATCGATCGCATTGCTGAGGAGATTCATAAACACTTGGTTGAGCTGTGCGGGATAGCAGTGAACCAAGGGTAAATTTTTATAGGATTTAACCACTTCAATGTCTTTTTTCAGGCGGTTATTTAAAATCAGCAACGTGCTTTCGAGTCCTTCATGGATATCCACCGGCTTGATATAGCTTTCATCCAGGCGGGAGAAATTTCTCAAAGACAGAATAATTTGCCGAATCCGGTCCGTGCCCAGTTTCATAGAAGCGAGAATTTTCGGTAAATCTTCGCGCAGGAAATCCAGTTCGATGTCGTCAATTTCCGCTTGAATTGGCGCGGTAGGGTGAGGGTATTCTTGTTCGTAGAGATTAACCAACTCGAGCAAATCTTCCATATAGCCGCGAGTATGTTCGATATTGCCATAAATAAAATTGACGGGATTGTTAATTTCATGGGCAAGTCCGGCAACCATTTGACCCAAAGAAGACATTTTTTCACTTTGGATGAGTTGCGCTTGGGTTTGCTTGAGTTCTTCCAGGGCGTCGCGCAGTTCTCGGGTGCGTTCTTCCACCCGCTTTTCTAAGTTGTCCCGCGACAATTCGAGTTGGTGAGTGTATTCTCCCATCCAGCGAATCATTTGATTGAGAGAAGTGGCTAATGCGCCGACTTCATCATCGGTTAATACCGGGGCGACGAGGTTAAAATTCGCGCGTTGAGTGACTTGTTGGGCGACTTCGCTCACCCAGCGGATGGGGCGGGCGATCGCGCGACTGGTATAGAGTCCCACTAAAACTGCGATCGCCGCCGAAAGCACCATACTGGCAATAATAATTTGTAACCGCAGAGATTCAGCGCGATCGAGCTTGAAATTGGCTTGCAATTGTTGAGTTTTTGCGGCTGAAATTAAGCGGCTTAACTGTTCCGACAGTTGCTCGAACTTCACCGTAAGCTGATTGGCGCGATCGCTACTGTTTGCGGTTAATAACTGTTGTTGGGCGGCGGGGATTTCTTCTTGAGTTAGTCTGGGCGGGTCGATGTCCTTCCAAATGGATTGGATCAGATTGGCATAGGCATCGGTGGCGGTTTTGTATTCCTGCAAGAAAGACTCGAACCCCAGAGTATCCACCGCCAGATTGGTGGATTTACGTTCTTGAAAATCGGAGAGTTGACCGAGCAATTCGTGAATGCGAGTCACATCGGCGCTAAATTTAGCCGTTTCGTATTCAAACCAAATCGAATCGCCAAATACAGTGACCAGTCGTTGGGGATGCGATCGCATTTTCAGCACGCTATTTTCCAACTCACTCAACAGATATTGCTGTTCGTAAGCGATGGCGAGTTCTTTTCCCGCTTGTTTTTGATAAAAGTCTCCAATCGCCAATCCCACCGCAGTTCCGAGAACGCCGATGCCAATTGCCACCGAATAGCCAAAGCCGATTTTTTTAGCAATACTTAAACTCGGCATCAACCGTCTCATCCACTTAAAACTCGGTTTGTTGAAGTCGATTAACTGAGGGGGTAACATAAAACGTTGCGGGTTATTTTTCCGCTCGGTAGCGCATAATGGGAGGCTAGGGGAGTTGTGTTCCCGATGCGCTGATGGCAAACCCTTTGTCCCTTCGTCGGTTTGCTTTTTTGTTTGGCGAGGATACGCGCTATAGTCTGGAAACACCATGATTGGAGCCGGATCTTCCCGGAATAAACTTCCTGCTTTGGCCGATCGCTTATTGAATCAGTCACTTAGTAAAAGCATATACAGAAAATTCTCGCTTTCCGGGTTTTATAAGGTTTTTTTAATTCTTCCATGAGTTCGCCTTAGCCTTCAGATATCATCACTCTTTTCCGCCGTCTTTAATTGGGGTTTAAACTTCGGTTAACGATAGTTTAAGAACCGGAGAAAGGCGACATGCAAGCGCCTCTCTCCTTCTTATCTTTTACTGGAGAAAATCCCCCTGCCCAATTGCTTTATAAACATCCCGAATCATGTTGTAATCTTCGTCATTTGCCGGAACGAGCTGAGAGCCTTGGTATTTTTCATTTGCTGGGGCGACCAGAAGTGCTTCAATACAATTTCTCCCCATTGCTGTGGGGATTAACGGCAATCATCGAGGGATAGTTCGGTCGCGGAATCGCAATAAGCGGTATTTTTTATTGCGAGAAGCAACGCTTAAGGCATTGAGAAGTTGCTGCTGATTTTCCAGGAGGCGATCGCCCAGGATGGGAATCAAATCCGAGGGCATTTGATTGCTGGCAATTAAAACATCGTTGGGTAAGGGTTCTCCCATTGCCAACAGGGGAAATGCATCCCGGGATAAATGTTCCGCACGATTGAGTAAAATTATTTAATAAAAATCTATAATTTTTTAAACAAGCCGGAGGGGTTTATCAGAGAATGAATCGTCAACCCACCCAGACAATTGATACCCGATTTCGGATTAGGCGGCGTCGGATTCACGGCGGCGTTTGGGAATCTCTATGGGCAGGGCGATCGCAAATTTCGTTCCCTGTGCCAGCTCAGAAATTACCTGAATGGTGCCTTGGTGTTTCTCCACAATTTGATAAGCAATTGACAGTCCCAACCCGGTTCCCTTCCCCACCGGCTTGGTGGTAAAAAAGGGGTCGAAAAGCTTGTCTTGAATTTCTTGGGGAATGCCCGGCCCATTGTCTGCAATGGTGACTTGAATGCGAGAATTGTCTAAAATTTCTGTGGCAACAGTTATTTGTTTGGCCGAGTTTGTTGGTGGGCTTAAGGCATCGATCGCATTGCCGATAATATTCATAAAAACTTGATTCAGTTGCGCCGGATAGCATTCAATCGCAGGAATGGATTGGTAGTTTTTGATAACTTCTATATCTTTTTTCAGTTTAGACTGGAGAATTAACAAGGTACTCTCGATGCCTTCGCGAATATCTACCTTTTTGACCGCACTTTCATCCAGACGGGAAAAATTTCGCAACGAGAGGACAATTTGGCGGATGCGATCGCTGCCAATTTTCATCGATTCCAGCAGCTTCGGTAAATCTTCTCGCAGGAACTCTAGCTCGATGATTTCAATTTCCTGTTGAATTTCTGGAGAAGGGTTGGGGTATTCTTGCTGATAGAGTTCGAGCAAATTGAGCAAATCGGCGATATAAGCTTCGGCGGGGGCGATATTGCCATAAATGAAATTCGCCGGATTGTTAATTTCATGGGCAATTCCCGCCACCATTTGCCCCAAGGAAGACATTTTTTCGCTTTGGATCAGTTGCGTTTGAGTCTGTTGGAGTTCTTGGAGGGCGTCGCGCAGTTCTCGGGTGCGTTCTTCCACCCGCTGCTCTAAATTTTCCCGCGACAATTCCAGTTGGTGGGTGTATTGTCCCATCCAGCGAATCATTTGATTGAGAGAGGTGGCTAATGCACCGACTTCATCATCGGTTAATACCGGGGCGACGAGTTTAAAATTGCCTTGCTGAGTGACTTGTTGGGCGATTTCGCTCACCCAGCGAATGGGGCGGGCGATCGCGCGACTGGTATAGAGTCCGACTAAGACGGCGATCGCCGCAGAAAGTCCCATACTCCCCAGAATAATTTCCATTCGCAAATCGTTGGCTTTTTGCAGCTTCGCTGTAGCGATTTTTTCCTCATTTTCGGCTGCAGCAACGCGCTTGCTTAATCGTTCTGAAAGTCGCTCGAATGTCACCCGCAGATCCCCCACGCGATCGCTTTTTCTTAAAGCGAGTAACTGTTCCTCGGCGGCGGTAATTTCTGCTGCTGATAATTGACGGGGATTGACTTTATCCCACATCAATTCGACCTGTTTGATGTAGGCATTGGTAGCGGATTCGTAAGCCTCTAATAACTCGGTCATTGCCGCACTATTTCCCCTACCTGGTTCTCCAGTATTTTTAGGAAAATTAGTGAGGCTTTCTAGCAGGGTATGAATGCGATTAACCTGAGCGTAAAATTTAGCGCTTTCGTAGTCAAACCAGATGGAATTGCTCAAAACGGTAAACAGGTCGGCGGGATGCGATCGCATTTCTAGCACCGCATTTTCTAGATTAATCAGCAGATATTGCCGCTTCTGAGCTACTTGTAGCTGATGGTGGGCTTTTCTGTGATAGTAGTCGCCGATTTCCAACCCCAATAGCGTCCCGACGATGGCAATTCCAATCGCAATGGAATAGCCATAACCGATTTTTTTGGTAATACTAAAACGGGGAAACATACCTTTCATGGGATTGCTGTCAGTGATGTTGTAATTTGGGAAAGTCTAGCTTTATATCCAGGCTCTCGGAGTCAAATACTGCATTGTTTGCCTGGTTTTTTTATCGGCGGACAAAAAGGCGATCGCAGTGCTAGTATTGCACTGTCTGGGAAATTATGCCTTGCCGGACTAGAGCTTATTTGAGGGAATTGTAGATAAACCGGAAAAGTAACCGGGTTTTTGTTCCGAATGAGTTGCAAATTCCTTCAATTTCGGGAAAAAACCCGGGTTTTCAGCCTTTGTGCAAAACCGACTCTTTAGGGAATAAAAGTTCCCTCCCCAATTGCCTGATAGACCTCCCGGATCGGGTCGTAATCTTTATCGTCAGCGGGAACCAATTGAGAACCTTTGTATTTTTGGGTGGCTTCGCCAATTGCTAGGGCTTGAATGAGGGACTGCTGATTTTCTACCAACAGCGATCGAATCAGGGCCACCACGTCCGGATCTAGGAGACTGCTGGCAACAAAAATATCGCTGGGAAGGGGGGGACCTTGCTTTAAAATACGCCAGCGATCGGGCGAATTTGCTTTTTCTTGAAAGAACACTTCATAGTCGATCGCCGATCCGCCCCAAGCATCCACCTCGCCATTTTTCATCGCCGCAACGCTTCCTTCATCTCCCAACATTTTAACATTTACATCAGATTTCGGATTGAGTTGGGCGTCAATAAGTAGTTTAGTGGGGCCAAGATGACCGCTGGTAGACCCCACATCGGACAACGCGATACTTTTGCCTTTCAAATCCGCCACCGATTTAATGTCGCTATTTGCCGCTACTGCAAGCACAGAGCGATAATTAGGCCGAGTAATTGCAATCACTGGCACCGCATTGGTGCGCGCCCGAATGGCCACATATTCCGAAGGTCCCGTCAGCACGAAATCTACTTGATTTAACTGCAGCGCCGATGCAGCGGCGTTCATATTTTGTACCGGGAAAAATTCCACCGGAATGCCCAACACTTCTGCCAACTGTTGGCGAAAAGGCTCGTAATTTTCCTCTAGCTTTTCGCGTCCGATAACATCAGTTACGGCGAATCGTAGCTTTTCCGGTGCCTTGACTGCCTCGAGGTTCGCGCGATCGCGGTTCCGACTGGTCAAGGTACAGCCGGAGAGAAATAACAAGGAATATCCGATAAAGTTACGTCTTTTCATACACTTTTACCTTACCTCCTTAATTGTAAATTATATTGGCTCGAATGAGTATGAACCCGGCACAAGAATTGATTAAGATTCCGTTAAGAAAAGATGAAATTGAGTAAAGATTTGACGAATAATCAGACCCCGTCCTAGAGGTCGCCCGGTTTAAATTCTATCGTGGAGGAGGAGCGGTGAAAGCAGTTCGCGCGGTGGGGAAGAAGGGCGCAGGAGAAAAGGCAATTCGGACGCGCCTGACCTTTTTTTTCACTCAATTGAATTCAATTCAAGCTTATGGCTTCTCGCGATCGCGCCCCATTGACACCCCGCGCCGATTGATTCCGTTGCCCGTTTTAGAGGCGAGGAAAAAAGCGTTTGGGGGAGGGCGCATCATAGTCGAGAGGCTATTTCCCATTTGCGCCACAATCTTTTATGATTTAAACCATTGAGAAACTCGGACAAGATGAAAAGTAGATGACAACAAACGCAGCTACATATATTCTCGGACTCGACCTCGGCACCACCGGCAACCGGGCGATTTTATTCGATGCAGAGGGCAAAATTGTCAATCAAGCATATAAAGAACTCACCCAGCACTATCCGCAACCCGGGTGGGTGGAACATAACCCGATGGAAATCTGGCAGGATACTCGGGCCTGCATGGAGGAAGTATTGCAAAAAACCGGGATTTCTGCCGATGCGGTGGCGGGAATTGGACTGACAGTGCAGCGCGAGACCTGTTTGCTGTGGGATAAAACCACCGGTCAGCCATTGCATGACGCGATCGTGTGGCTCGATCGCCGCACGGCATCCATGTGCCGTCATTTAGCCAAACAAGGGTACGCCCAAGAGATTCAAAACCGCACCGGGTTGGTACTCGATGCCTATTTTTCGGCCACGAAACTGGTTTGGTTGCTCGACTGGGTGAAGGAAAATCGCCCGGAGGTGGATTGGGGGAATATCCTTGGTGGGACGATCGATAGTTGGATTTTGTGGAATCTCACCGGGGGGAGAATTCACGCCACCGATCGCAGCAATGCCAGTCGCACCATGCTGATGAATTTAGAAACCCGGGACTGGGATAGCATTCTGTTAGAATTATTTGGCATTCCGGCGCAGATAATGCCCAAAATTCAAGATAGTGTGGGAATTTTTGGCGAAACCGACCCGGAGTTGCTCGGGGTGGGACTTCCGATCGCCGCCGTATTTGGCGACCAGCAGGCGGCGTTATTCGCACATGGGTGCGATCGTCCGGGGATGCTCAAGTGTACTTACGGTACCGGCTCGTTTTTAATCGCCCAAACGGGAGAAGAGGTGACGCGATCGCACAATCAGTTACTCTCTACGGTAGCCTGGACGCGATCGGGAGAGGTGAAATATGCCTTAGAAGGCGCGATGTTTACCACCGGACGCTGCATTCAGTGGTTGCGCGATGGATTGAAGTTGATTGATTCCGCCGCCGAAACCGAGGCGATCGCGCGCTCGGTGAGGGATGCAAATGGCGTATATTTCGTCCCGGCATTGAGCGGACTGGGTGCGCCCCATTGGGATATGAGTGCCCGAGGCGCATTTATGGGCATTACCGCCGGCGTCAGCCGAGAACACTTGGTGCGCGCCGTGTTGGAAGCGATCGCCTATCAGGTGAAAGAAGTGGTGGATGCGATCGATAAAGATACCAAAACCCCGGTGAAAGTTCTCAAAGTGGATGGCGGTGCCTGCGAAAATGATTGGTTAATGCAATTTCAAGCCGACGCCCTGGGCATTCCCGTAGAACGTCCCGCTATCCTGGATGCCACCGCACAAGGAGCCGCATTTGGTGCCGGTTTGGCGGTGGGGGTGTGGGACGATTATCGCCGCTTAGTCCAAGGACGCGCGATCGACCGGGTGTTCGAACCGGGAGCCGATGCCGCATCGGTACAAAGGGAGTTTTTCCAGTGGCAAAAAGCCCTGGAGCGCGCTAAGAATTGGGAGGATGAATAGGGTTCGATGCCGGAGATATGTGAGTTGACGCAGGCGCGATCGCCCCATGCATCGGGGGTAAAGTACGATTAATATGAGATTTTTGGAGCGATCGGGAAAGGAGGGATTATGCTGGAAAGAAGCGATCGAAAAACTGATGCAAAAGGTCGCGATGAATTTTGGCGCGATCGACTAAGGATTGAATGGAAATATCCGAGAGCGGGTCGCCATTGGCATAATGTTCCAGCCAGGTGGTCCCGATCGCGTTGGCATCTGTGGGCAAGTCCGATAATTCCCAACCGGGAATCTCCAAATCTGCCATAAGCTGGCTCACTTTCGGGTCGTAACTAATCGCAAAACAGCGACAGCCTTCAGCGGCGGCCATAATTAAACTATGGAAGCGCATGCCAATGGCCATTTCTACACCGCGAAACAGTCCTTTTAATTCTCTGGGGTCTTCCAGGGTAAACAGGTGACTCGGACCGGGGAGCTGAGATTGGATAGACTCCGCGATCGCCTTGTCTTGTGCCGGTTGAAAGGGGACCAGGAGAATGCAGGTATCCGTGGCTTTTTGAAAGTCGATTAAGGCGCGGGTTAAGCATTGCAGGCGCGCGGGCGTCAGTTGCGGATGCGATCGCAAGGTCACCGCCACCCGAGGCGCGGGTAAATGCCCCAATCCCAGAACCGATTTCGGGTCTAACGCCCACACCGGATCCGGTGCCATCGTACAGGGAACCTGCCATTGCGCCAGCACAGAGGCAGAACCGCGATCGCGCACGCTCACCCCGGTGCAGCGAGAAAACATCCGTTGCGCCACCTGGCGCGTCAGCTTGTTTTGCAGCGGACCAATCCCCTGACCCCAGGCGATGGTTTTCAACCCCATCCCCTGGGCTAATCCCATCAAACCGATATAGTAAAACGGACTCAAGGTACTGGTGGCATCTTGGATCAGACTCCCGCCGCCCCAAATAAACACCTGAGACTGACGCAACACCGGCAACAGGGGAAAGGCAGACATGCGGTTACACGCCGCCACACCGTAGCGATCGCGCGTTTCTTGCGGGTTCCCCGACAGCACCACTGGCGTCACCCGCGAGGGCAACATCTGCAACAAACAAGCCAACAATGCCTCATCTCCCGCATTGCCCTTGCCATAATATCCACAACATACCGCCCGAATTGGCTCCACGATAGTTTATCGATCCTGCATAAATTCAGCTTGTCACTAAAACAGTGATGCTTCTTATAGATAACTCATAATGCCGCCGAGCGCAAATGAATTCTCCCCCCGTGGCCAGAACCTCCGCCAGAGAAGCTAAAATAGGAAAACTTCGCAAAAAAGGCCGAATCATTAGGAGTTTGAAAGAAATTCATGCACGCTTTGTCTATTCCGACTTGGATGATTCATGTTTCCAGCGTCATCGAGTGGATCGCGGCAATTTGGTTAATTTGGAGATATGGCGAGCTAACGGGGAATCGCTATTGGTGGGGGTTGTCCCTCGCTATGCTGCCGGCATTAGTGAGCGCCATGTGTGCCTGCACTTGGCATTTTTTTGACAATCCTACGGATTTAGAATGGTTGGTGACGTTACAAGCGGGGATGACGGTGGTGGGCAACTGCACCCTCTGTCTGGCGGCTTGGTGGATTTGGCGAGCCTCAGCAAGGGAGGAGGAAAACAACAACAGCGAAGAAAGTTCTGAGGCTGAAAAAAGAGAACTTGCGCCGCACAAATCGCCGCAATAATGTTGGTCATTGGTCACTTGTCATTGGTCATTGGTCATTCGTTTTTGGGGAATTTTAAATTATCAATTTTTAACGATGGTTGATGATTTTTTGTGGGTCAGTTGTCTTTTTGCACAGACAAGATTACCAGGATTAATCGCGTTTACAGGTGGGCAAAATCGTTATAATTTGTCGGCTGGTTGAAGTTTGTGGAAATCGTTATCGAAGAGTGGGTCGGGATGGAAACAATTTTTTCTAAGGATACGTTGTTTGCGGTTTCGCTGTTTCCCTATTTGGGATTTTTGTGGTTTTTAACGCGATCGCGCCAAGCCCCGCGTTTGGCACTGATTGGGTTTTACGGAACGTTGGTGTTTGTGGCGGTGACGATTCCGGCGGGGATTTATGCCAAAAACGTTTATAGCGAAGCCTTAGCCAATGTGGATTGGTTGCATGGCGGTGCAGAAGTGTTTTTGACCCTTTCAAATATTTTAATTGTTTTAGGATTTAGGCAAGCGGTTATCGGCAAATTGAAAGGCAAACCAAAGTCTCAGGAATAGGGAAATTGGCGGGGGGGGAGGGAAAAACAAGTGGGGCATGAAAGGATGGATTTAGCCTTTCATGCCCCTGGAGAAACCCCATAATGGAGCGTCTGAGTTGAGAAGGGAACTTATCGAGCTGGGAGATAAGCCATTGGATTGACTGCGCCTTGTCCGGGAGGATGAATTTCAAAGTGGAGGTGGGGGCCGGTGCTAAAGCCGGTGCTACCCATTTCTGCCACTTGTTCGCCTTGCTCCACCAATTGGCCCTCGCGCACCATCACGCGGTGATTGTGGGCATAGAGAGTCAAGCTACCATCGGGATGCTCGATTTCCACGAGATTGCCGTATCCGCCGGAATTCCAGCCAGCAAAGGTAACGACTCCGGGAGCGGCGGCATAAATCGGGGTGCCGATCGGACCTGCGATATCGATTCCCCGGTGCATCCGGCCCCAGCGCCAGCCATAACCGGAGGTGAACACGCCTTCGGCGGGCCAGATATAGCCATTAAAACGCGGGGGACCCTCGGGCAGATAGTTATCGCGATCGTTGAGCGGCGGTAAATCGGGGGAGACCATTTCGCCCACCGAGGGTTGAAGCAGGGGTGCATAGGTTTCCGGTGCCATTGGAGCCACAGCCACCACCGATGAGGGATTATTCTGGGTCGCGGTTGCCGAACCCGTGGAATTGGGTTGAGCGCGATCGCGATCCTCGGAGCGATATTTTTCGCGCAGGCGAGCGAGTTGAGCCTCTAAGCTTTCCGTGTCACCCTCGCGATTTCCCTGTTGGGAGTTGTCGGGGCGATCGCTTGCCGAAATCGCATCGGTATCCGCCGCATCGGTAGGAGTCGCGCCCACATTGCTGTCAAAACTGGCTTGTTCGGTTCTGTACTTCTCGCGCAGTTTTTCGATTTCCGCTCTGAGATTTTCCACATAGCGGTTTTCGATCGCGTCTGGGGGGGTAGCATGAGCCTGAACCTCACCGGGGTCTTCAGCTTCGCTCTGAGGCGAGTTATCCGAAACCGCTCTAGAATCGGCGGGGGTGGTTTCGGAAGACTCAGCCGCCACTTCCGGAAAGATGACGTTGCGATCGGACTCCCTGGGGCGATCGGCGGATGAGGAGTCATCCGGGAAGAGAACGCCGCGATTTTGCACTTCGGTGCTGTCGGCGGATTCAGTCGGCGGGGACATGACGCCACCGATGCCAGTACCGGTCTGAGGGTCTGAGGTAGAAGCCTCTGGTGCCACTGGGATGCCCGATTCATGTTCGCTTTGGGCATTTTGTTCCCGGTACTTTTCTCGCAGCTTAATAATGTCGGCTCTTAAGCTGTCGATGTAATCGGTTCGATCCTCATCCGATGCCGTTTCCACTTCCGTGGTAGACTCCGCAATCGGTTCGCCAGGGAGCTGCTCATTGGATTTTGCCCCGATTCTGCCAGGATCCGAGAGTTGCGCTACTGGAGAATCAACGGCGGCGAGTTCCGGCGAGCCGATGGTTTCGGAAGGCTTGCGGGTAAAATCGAGTTTCAAGCTCGAGGTATAGGAAGTCAGGGAGGGGTTGTCTGCTTCCCTCGGATAACTCTGAGTTTGAGATTGTGTCTGCGCCAATCCGAAATTACCGTTGCGGGTGGTGTAGTTTTCAGAGGCTTTCTTTTCCGGGGTGGGATTTAGGGTACCCATCTCACCCCCGGAGTTTTCTTGTTCGATCAGAGGGATTTTAATTTTTTGATTGACTGCGATCGAGTCGGGATCCTCAATTTGATTGGCTTGGACGAGATCTTCTACCGAAATGCCATTTTGAAGGGCAATTTCGCCCACCGTATCTCCCGGATTGACTTGATAGAGGCGAGCTGCCGATCCATTGGGTTGGATCGCGATCGCCGAGTTGATATCCGGTTCTGCCACACCGGCGGCTTCTGCGGGTGCGGGGTTAGATTGAGCTTCGACTCCAGCCTGGGTAGAATCCAGATTCGGATTTTTTCGCGTGGCCCCGCTCGATTCGACGATCCGCGTCTCCGTGGAGTCTTCTGGGGATGCCTGGGGAACGGATTCGCCTATCCGTTCCAGAGGTTGAGTTGGGTTGAGGGGGGAACGCCATCTGGAATCCGGTAGAGTTTCCCCCACGGGTTCTCTGGCGGTGGGGGCGATCGGCGATAACTCAGGGGAGGTGGGTGCCTCCTGGGCTTCTGGGGAGAAATTTTGTCCTCCTTCCAATCGGGGTTCCTCGAAAGATTCGGAGTTTTCCCAAGGGGCGATCGCGGCGGCATCCTCTACCTCGATGTCCCAGGGTGTCTCTACCCCTGGGGTTTCTCTCGCCGATTCTTGCACCTCAACCGAAGGGTTGGGCTGTTCTGGGGTTTCCCCTACCGTCGATTCGGGGAGTGGATTCACCCACGGCTCAGCGGTGGCTGGCGCCAGAAGATTCCATGAAGAGAAATTGGAGGCGGCGGGTGCTTGAGGTTCCCCGGCGGTGGAGTCTAACGCGGTGTCACCGGCTGGAGCGTAGGTGGAAAAGCTGGCTTCCACACTGTACGACTCAGACAGTGGTGCGTCGCTTTCGCCATACCTCAGACTCTCAGCTTCTTCAGTGAGGGCGATCGCCCCCTCATCCACCGCGAGGCGCTCCGGGTTTCCATCGGCGGTGGGTTGCTCTGGCGATTCCTGGGTTAACGGGGGTTCGGTTGTCTCCGCTGCCCATACGCCACCGACTTGCCCCCGATCTGCTGTGTCTTGGGCTGTTTCTGACGACGGGGCGGCATCGAGATTAGCCGCCGATGCATTGGTGGATACCCTCGGCTCAGCGGCTACGGCACCCTCTCCTTGTTGAGGCAGCAACATGCTCGATGCCCCGAGAGAAATGGCTAGCCCGATCGTGGCAGCCGATGTCCGAACCCGACGCGGGCCAGAGATTGCCTGTCTGATTTCTGCTGCTGCTTGAGTATTGGCGGCACAGAACGGAACAGGTTTTACCTTCTGCGGAATTGCTCGTTTCAAAAAAACGACCTCCTAACGACCAGTGCTTAACTGTCTTTGAGTCAATCAATGTACCACCAGTCTATGATGCAGATCACATCACCAAGAGACCGAAGTCACTGACAGAAAACATGCTTTAGGCAAGATTACCCTAACTTTGGCGATTTAGACAAGTTGATAGGCTTAAAAAAACTAAATTGGATAGTTATGTTTTTTCATCAACTGTTCTCCACCGCTCATGGTAAGCTTTTTTAGCTTAGCAGGGTAGGCATGAATGGGAGCGCAAGCACCTAAAACGCATCCGATGCAGGTATGTTTGCTGATTATAAGCCTTAATACTCTTGCTATGGGTTTCCAATGCTACGGCACAAGGGATGAGTTCTGCCACTGGTGTATTGTGACTGAGTGGACGGGGGATCGAGTCTGGCTGATGTTTTGGACTATTCCTGACACTGGGCATGTCAGGGGCGATCGCGAAGCAATGATTTTTAGACCCGCCACCTCTGGGAAAAGTTCAAGGTCCTCGATGAGCGCTCTCGTGGGGGACCTGAATTCGTAGCGCAGATGCAACTCCTGTGGGGGTTAATGCCATTGATTGAATCCTGTGGAGAGTTGTAGCGGATTTTTTGCCAACTTACAACCGTACAATTATCGAAACGAGGTTTAGCTTCCCCGACCGCGCCATCTGAAGCGATCGGGTAAAAATACCGTTACACTCCCTGGCGATGGGGATTTGAGTCGTTTCACCCTGGGGCGTTCGATGATGATTCTCTATCACTGCGAACCCCATAGCTTTTTGGCTCGGTGATATAAATTTCTTATCGCCTGCTTTTGGTCGGATCCATTCAGGAGGCGATCGCCCCGCCAATACTCCGGGCACAGAACTCCTCACCACGCATCTGCTGGATCCAATTGCCCCTCAGGGCGCTGGCCATCGACAAACGATGGCCCTGGATTGCACCCGGGATCGCCCTTCATTCAGACTCGGATAAATATCCCAATTGACGTCGCGCTTCAAATAGCCCTAAAGCTGCACTCACTGAGAGATTCAGACTTCGTACATGAGGCTGACTCATGGGGATATATACCGTAAAATCGCAAAGAATCAGGACATCGGGGGGCAAGCCGGTGGTTTCCGCCCCAAACAACAGCCAGTCATTGTCTTGATACTGGAATTCCACATAATTCGCGGTGCCCTTGGTACTAAACCCGAGCCAGCGACCTCCCTGTTGCTGGTGGTAAGTCTGAAACGCTTCTAAGCAAGAATGGTAGTGGAAATCCACGTAAGGCCAGTAATCCAGCCCCGCCCGTTTCAGGTAGCGATCGCTAATTTCAAACCCCAACGGTCCGACCAAATGCAAGGGAGTGCCGGTGGCGGCACAGGTGCGGGCAATATTGCCCGTATTCGGCGGAATTTGGGGATAAACTAACACAACTTGCGGCATTGAGCCAGCGTTCCTCCATCTGCGCGTTCTGGACAGTCAAACCGCACCCGAAACGGATGCGCCTGGGGAAAAATCTACCCCCAGACCGAGGCCATTGATAGAAAATTTTAATAAGAGAGGTACAAAACTCATCGATTAGATATTCTGATGAACCGATCGCCCCGGATTGCCATCACGCTACCCAGGGGGGACACAACCCATCTTCGAGTTCGAGCTCTTGCTGATGCATCGATTCAATGGCCTGTTGGAGAATTTGGCGAGTGTGGAAACCGCGATCGTGCAAGGCCAACCAGCGCTGCGCTTCGTTCCCTTCGCGCAGGATTTTTTTCAACGGCAACAAAAAGCAGCTAAATCCCCGTTTTTTCGCCGCCGGCCAGACCTCCTGATAAAGCTGCCAAATCCAATCTCGGGCGAGAATCGGGCGACCATCCACCCAATGCCGCAGTTCGGCGTCTAAACTGCCCTGAGCAGCAGCCTTCTCATTGTCGTTGGTCAGGGAAATCAGCTCTTGCGCCCGGTGCCGATCGCCAATTTTGCTGATGGTCAAGGGATCTAAACTGGGGTCTTCCATAACCTGCCAAATGCGCGCTTCCAAAAACGAGGTGATGGCCAACAGGGCAATGGGATCGCTGAGAAATTCGCAAATTCGCAATTCTAAGCGGTTGAGATTGTAAGGGCGGCGATCGCCATTCGGTCGCACTGAACTCCACAAATGACGCACGTTCTGCATCGTTTTGGCAGCTAACTGGTCTTGGGTCCACTGGATGAAATGCTGATGACTTTCAAATAAAGGCACCTCTGGGGGCACCTTGGGAAACATCTGCCACCGGGTGGAGTGATAGCCGGTCGCTTCGCCGTCGAGAAAGGGCGAGGCGGCACTCAGAGCCAGGTAAAGCGGAGCCTCCAGCCGAATTAACCGACAAGCCCGCATCAGCAGTTCTGGGTCGTCGATGCCAATATTGATGTGAACGCTGGCAGTGACCACATTCGTGCCGTAGGTGTTTTCGATGTAGTCGTGATAGGGATTATTCGGATCCGAGCGATAGAAGCGATCTGTGCTTCCCAACGACAAGCTACTGCCCGGAATTAACGTGTAGTCCCCTAGGGTTTTCAGGTAGTCGCGCAGCAGCAGGCGAGGCCGCACCAAGTCACACAACAGGCGATCGTAGCGACATAATGGCGCGGTCGTATATTCCACATTTCGCGTATCTGGCTCCCGCATGAAACGATTGAGAGCCGCCACAATTTTATCCGAGAGGCCGACAATCTCCCCTTGGGGGGTTCCCGTATAAACCTCGACCTCAAAGCCTTTTGATAACAGCACGGTTTGTCCTCAGCTTATTCGTCCGATGCGAAAGTTCGCATCTCATTCTTTATTATCGCGCCAATGGGGACGACAACTCCCCCACCGGTGTGATGTTTTTTGCCCCTGGGACTTTTAAAATCCCTAGCAGGAGCGATCGTGAGGGACGAATCAAGACTAGGTAAGGATTTCAGGGACATCGTTCGCCTCTCCCCCTTCTGGTGGATGCCAAGGTCTGACGCAAAACCCAACTCGGTCCCCCCTTGTCAACGGTTCCACACAATCAGACACTAAACTGGAGAGCAGCCGTCAGCCCACCCCCCGATCGGCCCTCGGCATCAAGGCAGGATGAATTCTGGAGTGCGATCTCCTTGTGTCCCACCCCCTCCTCCCCTTGAGGTTGAGTGCTGCCTATCCGGGTTTCTCGCCCTGCTGGCGATCGGCTGACCGCGCAGCACTCGTCGAGTGACGCTGTTGAGAGGTTTTTCGTGAAAAACGTTTTAGGCATTATCCTGGGCGGAGGCGCGGGTACCCGTCTCTACCCCCTGACCAAAATGCGAGCTAAACCCGCCGTCCCCTTGGCTGGCAAATATCGCCTCATCGATATTCCGATTAGTAATTGCATTAACTCCGACATTCTGAAAATCTATGTCCTGACCCAATTCAACTCCGCTTCTCTAAACCGCCACCTGGTTCGGGCTTACAATTTCTCTGGGTTCACTGAAGGCTTTGTAGAGGTGCTCGCCGCCCAGCAAACTCCCGACAGTCCCAGTTGGTTCCAAGGCACCGCCGATGCGGTCCGCAAGTATCTCTGGCTGTTTGAAGAGTGGAACGTAGACTACTACCTGATTTTGTCCGGCGACCATCTCTACCGGATGGACTATCGCAATTTCTTGGACCGTCACCGCGAAACGGGTGCAGATATTACTCTCTCGGTTTTGCCAATCGATGAAAAACGTGCCTCGGATTTCGGTTTGATGAAAATCGATGACACCGGGCGCGTTATCGATTTTAGCGAAAAACCCAAAGGCGATGCCCTGCGGAAAATGGCGGTGGATACCACCACCTTGGGCTTAAGCCCCGAACAAGCTCAAAACACTCCCTATATTGCTTCAATGGGCATTTATGTCTTTAACAAAGAGGTGATGGGAAAACTCCTGCGCGAATCCACAACGCGCACGGATTTCGGTAAGGAAATTATCCCGGCTTCGGCTGGCGAATATAACGTTCAGGCATATCTGTTTAACGGATATTGGGAAGATATCGGAACCATTGAATCGTTCTTCGATGCGAATTTGGCGCTGACTAAACAGCCTCAGCCGCCTTTCAGTTTCTACGACGAAAAGGCTCCCATTTACACCCGTTCCCGTTATCTACCGCCTACTAAATTGTTGGATAGTCAGGTCACGGAATCAATTATCGGCGAAGGATGCATTCTCAAAGAATGCCGCATCGAACACTCGGTTCTGGGAATTCGATCGCGCATTGAAGCCAACTGTCACATTCAAGATACCTTAATTATGGGGTCGGACTATTACGAGCCGTTCGCAGAACGTCAATCGGGTTTGCAAAAAGGTGGCGTTCCTTTGGGTATCGGTTCGGAAACCACGATTCGTCGGGCTATTGTCGATAAAAATGCTCGCATCGGTCGGGATGTGAAAATCATTAATAAAGACCATGTGGAAGAAGCCGATCGCGAAAGCGAAGGGTTCTATATCCGCAATGGCATTGTGGTGGTGCTGAAAAATGCTAAAATCCCCGACGGTACTGTTATCTAAGGTGGGAAAATTGGGGTAAGCTAAATCCCCAATAAATTGAGATTTGTAGGGTGGGCATTGTCCACCCTACCCTATTTTTAAAGGAATTAGCGGCAGATTGCATAAGTCCTAATCATGGCAATGTTAGTGGTTTCGATTGGGCTTCCGGCTAGCGGCAAGTCTTCTCTGGCTAAGCAGTTAGCGGGACAATTGGAAAACGCCCGCGTGATTTCTACCGATGCTATCCGGGCGCAACTGTTTGGGGATGAAATTATCCAAGGCCCTTGGGCAGAAATTGAGCGGGAATTGCAACGGCAATTTGAATCGCTGGTGGCGCTTGAAGGGCGATCGCCAGGAAATGATTCGCGGATGGTGGCGATTTATGATGCGACAAATGCCCAGCGCCTTCACCGTCAGGAGGCGATCGCCCTGGGTCGGTCCTGTGGGTTTACTCCGATTATTGGCCTCTGGGTGGCTACGCCAGTAGAGGTCTGTCTGGAACGCAACCGACGCAGAGGGCGACAGGTTCCCGATGAGGTTATCTGGAAAATGCACGAGCATCTTCAAACGGATCCCCCGAAACGAGAAGATGGGTTTGATGAGGTGATTCCCTATCCGAAGGCGGGGAATAGTACGGAAATTGCGTTAAAACTCCACAGCAAGAACCGAACTTAACTGGTGTCGCATATTGGCTACCCTGAAAGGGGATATAGACCCTAGAAGGAGAGAGCATCAAACGCTTCTGTTTCTCTAGGGCTTTATCGTATCTGGAAGGGGCGATCGCATTCGCTGTAGCCTCAGCAGCCCCAACCACAAAACCCTTTAAACTTAATCTTTATCAGCTACAGGAGGCATATTGATGGCTGCGACCGACTACAAGGACTATTACGCTATCCTCGGCGTGAGTAAAAGCGCCAGTGTGGATGAAATTAAAAAGGCTTATCGCAAACTAGCGCGCAAATATCACCCGGATATGAACCCGGGAAACCGCCAAGCTGAGGCAAAGTTTAAAGAAGTCTCGGAAGCGTATGAAGTGCTCTCGGATCCGGAGAAACGGAAAAAGTACGACCAGTTCGGTCAGTATTGGAAACAAGCCGGTGCGGCGGGGGCGGGTGCAGGGGCTGGATGGCCCGGTGGCACTAATGTGGATTTTGGCGGCTTTGATTTTAGCGAGTTTTCCAGTTTTGATGATTTCATCAATGCGCTGCTGGGTCGCGTGGGTGGCCCGGGTGGAGGTCGCAGTCGCACCGGTGGATGGAATTACAATTATCGCACCAGTAGGAGTGGGCCGACGGGATTTGGCGGATTTGAGGATTTTGCCGGCTATGGCGATCGCGCTGCTGGCGCTTCGATGGATCGCGAGGGGACGATCCGGCTGACTTTTGCAGAAGCGTTTAATGGGAGTCAAAAGCGTCTGAGTCTGGGAAATGAGGCGATCGACGTGCGGATTCCCCCAGGGGCGAAGCCGGGAAGTCGGGTTCGGGTACGCGGTAAGGGTCAAGTGAATCCTTACAACCAGCAACGCGGGGATTTGTACTTACATGTGGAGGTCCAACCCCACTCGTTCTTTCAGTTTGATGGGGATAATTTGGTCTGCGAAGTGCCGATCGCCCCAGATGAGGCGGTGTTGGGGGCAAAGGTGCAGGTTCCGACGCCGGATGGAATGGTGACGATGAACGTGCCGGCAGGGATTCGATCCGGTCAAACTCTGCGCCTGCGCGGGAAGGGATGGCGCACGCCGAAAGGAGGACGGACGGATCAATTGGTTCGAATTGCGATCGCGCCTCCGAAGGAGATTAGCCCCACGGAACGGGAACTCTACGAGAAACTTCGCACTAATCGCAGCACTAATCCGCGCAGCCACTTGCAGTACGTTAAACTTTGATTATAGCATAAAACGGGGAACAGTGGTAACAGTTGTTCCCCGTTTTTGTTTCTTTTCTCTTTCCCAGGCTCCAGACCTGATGGGAAAGCTCTGAGAGAGTCAGTTAAGGTCGCAATATACCCCCGGTAAAGGTGGGATGCGCGACTGTCTTTTTTTTGAGACAGGTTTTGATAAAATTCGCACTTCATTGCTGTGATTCTCCCTCCATCCCCACGGTTTTTCTGTAATGAACATGGCTAATATTCTGATTTATAAATCATTGAATCTATCGCAGGTTTTCCAAGCCTTTTGCCCAATTTTATTGTGGAATATCAAACAACTATAATATCAACCAAACGATTAAGCAGCTATAAATCTTTAGCCGGATATCCTGTTTGTTGTTAGTCATCAATTTGTCTAGTGTTAAGTCTATTTTAACACCTTTCATACATTCTCGAACGCCCACAAATTTTTATAAATTTTTTTCTGATTTACTAACATTGGCCGCAGGTAAATGAGTTGCTGAACGATATTACTTTTTTTCTAAGTCGTCTATTAGCCACTTAAACTTCAATTTAATTATAACCCATGCCTACTAAAGAATTACCATTTTCCAAAAATTATAATGCTAAATTATTTTTAATTATCAACACAAAATATCGATTGAGTTTTTGAACCAACGCCTTAATTCTAAGTAAAGAGCAAAATCCTCTATCTATTACTCCTACTGCATTTTACGGAATTTCTTCAACGGTTTAGTTTCCGTATTTTCTATCGTGTCTTTGTCCAAAATGAAGGACAATTCCGCCCCAGAATTCCAGCTATTGAGGCCGCACAACAACTTAACTTGACGATAAGTTTGACACCACAAAAGCTTACTTGTTAAAGTAATAATTGTAGATTAGATAGGAAAAGGCAGTGGAGTGTTTGGGTTGCCATTTTTCTATTTTACTTGTTTTATAACTTTCTGCAAGAGCTATTTAAAAACTTCAGAAGTCCGATGTTTACTGGCCTTAAAAAAGGGGGGAATATGCAAGGTACTATCCCGGCAATTTAATCAGAAAAATCAATTCCCGCATACTGACTAGGCTTTTATCCATCGTCAAATCTAACCAGCAGAAAACAAATAAAAAAGTGTTGAGAACTGGGTAATCGTTTTTGGGCAAGTCTTTCAAAAGCTATTTAACGATTTTGGGAAAAATTGAGAAAAACATAAACGATTGAATACTCTAAGTTATATCTCTGGTAGTTTATCAGATTATTGGCCAATTTATATGAAGATTTCTTAGCATTCAGCACTTCTGACGTGCATCAGCACGGATGTTTTTATATATACTAACCAAAATTGTTGATTGTATTATCGTTAGAGCGAGTGTGAAGGGGTCTTTTCAACGATTGGGGTGGTGCGTTCCCCCCGATATTCGAGCGAGTTATCCCAGTGGGAATTGGCGGCGGGGGGAACGCACCCTACGGGGGATTGAATTGGAAGGTCGATTGTTAGGGTGGTGCGTTACCCCGATATTCGATTGGGTTATCCGAGGGTGCTGGTGGGATAATGTGCTACCAGGGACTACCGATCGCGGTAAATCCCGCCCAATAATACGGATGGGACAACTCCTGGTAACTCACGCTGGCGAGGGGGGGCGGTAAAGGGATGCGATCGCCGGCATAAATCAACTCCCCTTGTTGTACGCGGATTTCACCGCGAATCATCGCCACCTGCGATCGGCGCAATGCTTCCGCCTTCACCGACACGGCGCGTAACTGATGATAAAACTCACTCATTAACCCCAAAGTGCCCTCATCATTCACATACCACAACGACGCCAGGGCCGATTTCACCCCTGCATTCACCGCTAAACCGGCAAACCCCAACTCGGCATTTTCGTCCCCCACTGCAGTACGACAAGCGGAGAGCACTAACAACTCTACCGGCGGTGAATTCCAATTCAATTCTCGCACCCGATCCAAACTCAATCGCCCATCCCATAACTGAATATATGACTCTTCCGGATTCCCGGGATTAAATTCGCTGTGAGTGGCCAAATGAACCAAGCGAAACGGTTCTTTTTCCCGTTGCAATTTCAGATTACTAAAGGTAAACGCTTCATTGAGAAACGATTTCCCGGGCCAAATTGTCAGAATCGCCGACAATTCCACTGGAACCGCCGGTAAGGCAATTTTATCCGTAAATTTAGACGCACCCATTGCTAACACCCGGGCATTGTCCAAGGATTCATAGCGCGTATCGGTTAAATTCACGCTGGGAATCAATCCGACGCGATATTTTTCCACTAAAAATTCTGCTCTATCGTGCAACGCTGCTACGGGCAAAGTTCGCATTCCGCCATCCATTGAAAACATCAGGATATCGATATTTTGCAGTTGGATATCGGTTTCCAAGGGTGCAATTATCCAGTCGTGGAATTGTTGCGCCAAAACCAAATAATCCGTGCGGTTGCGCTTCAGAGGATTGGTAATGTCTTGGCGAAATTGCGACATTTTTTCTAGAATTAAATCGCGTTTTGCCTCGGGAACGGTTTTGTAAATTGGTACCCCTTGAGGAGGTACCAATACTAAATCTAATTGTTCGTCGCGCATGAAGGTGTAGATAATTGCCGGTTGAGTGCCGGTAAGATTGGCGATCGCCCGCAATTTGTCTTGAATTTGGGTAAATGACTGCAACTCCCGCGCATATACCAAGTTTAAATATCGGGCATATTCCTCGGTAAACATTAAGTCGATAAACCGCAACGCTTGTGGAAGATTGCGATCGTCCAGCAAGCGTTCGATTTGGCGGCGAAGGGAGGTGATATCTACTGGATTTTCCGCCCCCAATGACTCCGGCGATTCCCTCGGCGGCGATTCCCCCTCACTCATTACCATTTCTTCCGCCGGAACTCTCCCGGGGGCGGGCATTGGCGGAATTCCTGCATCGGGTATAAGGGGCGAGGGAATTCTCGCTACCGGGATTTCCTCGGGAGTGGAAGGCACTTCCTGCGCCGCCACGGTTCCCAAAGTTTCTCTCGCGGGCGCAGAAGTGGCGGGGGAGACTTCCTCTCCCTGCGCCTCGGGTACAGTATCCCTCACCGGGGGCGCAGGGACCGGGGGCGCAGTCTCCGGCGACGGAATTGGCGGCGCAGGCGGTGGGGGGTCATCCGAGGGAATCGGTATCGCCGGTGTTGCTGGCGCAGCGTCATCCGAGGGAATCGGTATCGCCGGTGTTGCTGGCGCAGCGTCATCCGAGGGAATCGGTATCGCCGCTATCCCTGGCGCAGCGTCATCCGAGGGAATCGGTATCGCCGCTATCCCTGGCGCAGGTTCTGGAGAGGGAAGCGGTGGGAGTGCGATCGCTTCTGGCGCAGGTTTCTCTGATACTACCGGTTCGGGTGCGATCGCTTCTGGCGCAGGTTTCTCTGAT
>NZ_JAYFEQ010000316.1:0-203 GCF_055795085.1 Phormidium sp. CCY1219
GAAGACTAGGCGCAAGCCAACCTTGTGGACGCTTGCGATTGTTGAAACGCGGCATGCGGTAGCGGGTATGTCTATTTTTTTTCCCCCTTCGTAAGCAACGGCGAGATTCTAAGGACCGCCGAATTGAGAAGCCGCGATGATTGAGTTCGGCTGCCCAAATTACTGTGTTTTCTTTGAGAATTGCTACTCCTGTTGTTTTACTT
>NZ_JAYFEQ010000317.1:0-17442 GCF_055795085.1 Phormidium sp. CCY1219
TTCTTAGCTAGGTATTTTTGAGTATCCATGTAAGTTTGCATCATTTTTTGCAGACCTACACTATCTCCGAGCAGCCAGTAGGAGGAGTATGCGGTTAACCGCCATTCTAAAATAGACTCTGGACTCAGTTCTAAATATGGTAAGAAATACTCTAAGAACTTTTTCGCAGACCGATCGGGATTTGAGTCATAGGCAAATCGCGGCTGGAGCAAACGTAATATCTGTTTATAAGCCCATTGCGATTGGGGAAAGCTAGAAATTACTTGTTCAAAAAAAGTAATTAGCAGATATGTACTCAAAGGATTGGATACTATTTTTGTGAGGATTTTTTTCGCTATAGAGAAAAGCTTCCTCTTGACAACCTTTATACCCCCTTGCCTAATTTGGGCAATTTGACGCTCGAAAAATTGATAATAATTCATAGTTCTGTTTGGCAAAAAAAACAGTTTATTTTACTAAAAATTTTATATTGTCTCTGTTACCGTAAAAAAATTTGGCGTCTAGCGCTTATTCCCGACTGCTAAAATGAATAAATAATGGCACATAGGAGCAAAGCCAGTATGCAGAACTTCATCATTCATACCAAACAAAAAGGTATGTTCAAAATACTGACTCAGCAGCTTTTTCAAGTCATTTCCTGATTTGCAGTTGATATGACCTTCTTTGCTGGCTGGAGAAGCATAAACTTGAGATTCTAGGGAGGGACAGCCACATATGAAAACTCCACCAGGCTTTAAAGATGAGGAAATATTCTTCAGGTAATTTTGTTCCTGTTCTGGAGGGATATGTTCAATAACATCAAGAGAAAAGGCAGCATCGAATAAATCCCCTTCAATCGTATAAGGGCCAGACAAAATATCATGGACGGCTAAATTAACTGGCCAATCTGGTTCTTTATGTTTAACCGCTTCTTCAATAAATACCGGATCGAAATCTATTGCATGAAGCTCTTCAACTTCTGGATGAAGCAAACGGCTGGCGAAAGCATCGCCGCAACCAACCTCTAAAACACGAGAATAACCAGTTAACATCTTGGCTACAAACTTATGACGAGCCAACGTAAATCCTAATAACTTTGGATCTTGCCGCCACATAACGCTGGGACGGCAAGTCATAGTAACAGATCCTTGTTGTTCGAGCATTTCCACCATGAACTGATACTGTTTTTCTTTCGTCTTATAATCACTCATTATTTATTTTTATGAATAGTAATACCTGCTAGAAATGCTGAAATTTTAGAAACATTTTCAGAAACCAGTGGAGTTAGCACCAACCTCTTGAGACTTTCAAGGGAATACCAGCCCATTGCCTGTCCTTCCATAAGTACAAGATCGCCCACTTGACAATACACCGTAAAAATGTGGTTTAGAGCCGGATCTTCCCCTTGCCACTCCCACTGAAATAGCTCGCTTTCAATGGAGCCTGGTAAACATCCCAGTTCTTCAATCAGTTCCCGTTTGAGGGCATCTTCCAAGCTTTCCCCTGACTCTACGAGTCCGCCAAATAACGTCCAAGTATTGGGGAAAGGCAAACCAGGAGTGTTATCGCGTTGTTGGATCAGAAGGCAGCCATCATCTCTATAAATAATAGCTTTGACCGCATGAGCCTCACTCGAAGAAGATGAACTCATAATCCCCCCGATAGCCAAAATGTCGATATAGCCAAATCCACTCTGACAGGTCAAAAAAAGATTCCGCTGTCAACGCCCAACACTGAAGATTGAACATCTCCCGATCGTTCCGATAACTTTCCAGCATCACATAGCCCTGTCGCCCAACGCGATCGATTTCCCCTAGGGCTGACTTTAACTCAAACAGCCGTAAATTATGGAGCGTCCCCAAAGAGATAACTAAATCAAACTCATTATCCCCAAATGGATAGGGCGTCTGAGCTTGTTGCTGAAACAAAAACGGACGTATCTCTTCCTTGGCATTTTCTAGTGCGTATTCAGAACTATCAAACCCGCAGATCATCAAATCGGGCTGCAATTGCAATAACTCATAGAGTAAATAGCCCTTACCACAGCCCACATCCAATATCTGCGAACCTGGACCCAACTGATAGGTTTCAATCAAAGCCTCTGCAACAGGTTTCCATCGTCCTGGAATATAGCGATAGCCCCCATAACCATAACGGCGATCGCCATCCCAATATTCAGCACTATACTGTTTCGCTACCTGCATACAGTGAACTTTATCATCCACCATACGCGCTAGATAATCGCGCTGAGTCGCTTGGTGTAGAGGGGTGACAAAATTTCTAAGCTTTCCCATAGTGGAACGACCTCTCAATTCACTCAAACAAAATAGCTATGCTCTTGGTCTAGCGACAAATATTCATAAATCGCTAAATTTTTAGCATGGCTTACACAATGGTGTTGACAATGACTCGCAGGATTAAAGGTATTCAAAAAATGCTGATTTTCTTGAGAAAACCAAAAGTCTTTGAAACTTCTCTCTGCAATTGACCCCATCCTACCTGATTCAGTATAGGCTTTATCTTGACAGGTATAAACATTCTCATCAGCACCAATCACTGTCAAAAAACGTAGAAATGGACATTGTTCATAGGACTTCTCAAAACGCTCTGGTAAATCGTGATAGTGATTCAGTATGGTAAATTGTTCATCGATCAATGGCTGGCTTAAAGCGATTTGACGAGCAACTTCTTGTTTAATAGATTGGTGATAGGCGTTGTTTCCTTTCACATCATTACTCACCACTGCCCCTGAAAGTTTAACATGGCTAACACCACAGGTTTTCAAGAGTTGGCAAACTTCAGCAATGTGCTGATGGTTTTCTTGGGTGACAATAAAGCTTACGCCCAATACACAGGTCGTTTCTCGACGGGTGAACGCTCTGATATTATCCAGGAGCAGAGAAAACTCATGGGGACGCGCACCTCGACTGTTGACGTAACTGTCATCATCCCACGCATCTAGGGAAATGCGAATCCAAGTGCCATGTTTAGCAAAAGCATCAGCCATACGACCTTTCAAATGAGTTCCATTACTTAATGCGGCTACCCGGATTCCCCCATTGGCGAGAATATCAATAACTTCCGGTAGAGGAGGATAAAGTAAGGGTTCTCCACCTCCAGAAAAGGTTACTGCCTTGACTCCAAGCTCGACAAACTCATGGGCCAAAGCCAGCATTTTTTCTTTGGGGATACTGTCTTTTTCCTCCATTTCAGCCCCTAAAGAGAGGTCGTCAGTACGATATGCACAAAACCAGCATTTATGGTTACAGAGATTTGTAGGTTTGACCCGAATATGGACAGGTGCTAATACTGTGCCATCAGTAAAGGATTTGAGGTGCTTATCGAATTGGAAAAATTTGAGTGGACTGTAATAAGTAGTCATAGGACTTATTTACGGAGAATACAGATAACAAAAAGGGAGAGTTTGTCGCACTTGCCAGAGAGACTCAATCCGATCGCACTCTTGACGATTTCCCATCTGCAATCCTTCTACCGCAAAGTAAAATCGCTTATTGAGTTGGAGAATTGTGTCATAAATTCTCTGACGCATCTGGGGTGCTTCAGGCAGTTGAAATACACTGTAGGCAACAACTCCATCTAGATCGGGCAATTCATTAAGAACTTGCTCTAGCATTAGATGGCATCCCGTCATCGCGTATTCAGTGGCACTCAGGAGATAATGCAGGTTATGGCGATCGCAATAATCTCGAATCACCAAGTTCTGGACGTGCTGTGGCACACGCTCTCCCATAAAAGGACGACTAAAAATATATCCTCGAACTTTCGGCATCATAACTGAGGTAAATGATATCTCATCCCTGCTTGAGAAGCAGCCCGCAAGGTGATCGGCTCAAAAAATTCCCCAATTTTTTTGTCGCCATAAGGAGTAAACGCCCCCTTAAATCGACAGTTCATTGACCAGCGAGTTTCCGTTTCAGTGTTAACTCGATTGCCATGAGGCAATGCTTGGTTAAAAATCAAAACTTCACCATAGTTTACTTTGAGCCATTTAACTTGATGGGCGATCGCTTGATAAAGTTCCTCACTACTATTACCCGCTTGCTGTCCAAAGGTCTGATGAAGTTGGGCTGTTGGTTCTGGAGGCAGCAAATACATCGCTTTAGAACCATAACAATCCACTAAAGGCAGCCAAGCTACTACTTCAAAAGGGGAGTCTCCCGACCAAGTATCCGCATGAACAGGGAGCAATGAGCTATCATCTCCTGGTAACTGAATACTCAGGTTCACCCGCAATTGCATGGCTAATTCATTGCCCACGAGGGTTTCTATATAAGGCCGTGCTACCCGAAAATACATCGATCGAAAATTCTCAATGCGATTAATCCCGCGAATGATCTTGAGGCGGAAAGTATTAAGGTCAGCAATGGAAACTCGTTCGTGAATAGTATTTAATAAAATTTCTGGTTCATCTGGAAAAACCGAACCCAACGCCTCCTGAATTAAATCCATGAACTGTTCTCGAATCCAAGCCAAAGCAGACCAATCTGCCACAGGACGAGTAATATACCCCTGTTGCTGGTATTCTGTCGAAAGTTGCTGTTCTGATTCTGTCAAAAACATAATCTAAGACTGACGAAGTTGTTGAACCATCGCAGCACAAAGGGAATCCACCGTAATATCCCAATGAGCGAGTAAAGAATTTTGACTACCATACTGCTCTGCAAAGCGATCGGGAATTCCAATCCGACGAATTTTAGCCGCTTGCTCTGGCATAGTATCATTACAAAACTCTAGCACTGCACTCCCTAACCCTCCAATTCGCGTATGCTCTTCTACTGTCACCACACCTTGAACTTTGGGCAACCATTGACTCAGGGTTGCTCTGTCAAGAGGTTTAATTGTGTGGATGTGCAGAACCCCACAAGCCATTCCTGAGTCTTCACTGATTTTTTGGGCGGCTTGTAAGCCGAGTTGGGTCATGGCACCCGTTGTGATGAATAAACCTTCGCCTGGTTCGCGCAGCAGGATAGCCTGACCTATTTCAAAGCCATGCTCTGGCTTACTGACAATTGCTTCATTTCCCTTAGCCAAACGAATATAGATCGGATGAGGCCAGTCAATAGTCTGAGGCATCAAGCGATTCATTTCATCAGCATCACAGGGGGCAATAATAGTCATATTGGGCAAAGTTCGTAAAATGCCCATATCTTCCACAGCTAAGTGGGTAGGACCTAAAGGGGCATATACCACACCACCGCCATTAGCAATCAGTCGTACTGGCAAGTTTTGAAGGCATAAGTCTAAAGCCACCTGTTCGTAACAACGACGGGTTAAAAAGGTGGCAATAGTATTCACAAAAGGAATAAAACCTTCCATTGCTAATCCGGCAGCCATGCCGATAATATGTTGCTCGCTGACCCCTTCCATGAAAAAGCGATCGGGGATTTCTTGTTTCATGGCATCTAGAGTTCCAGGTCCCAAGTCAGAGCCAATAAATACGACTCGCTCATCTACTTGAGCCAACTTATAAACGTAATCTAAAGCATCTTTACGCATTACAATTTAATCTCAGTTACCGTAAACAATCGTACATGGCAGAAATCTCTTCATCTTGGAGACGAGATTTATGATGCCATTTCGCTTGACCTTCTGCAAAAGGAAACCCTTTCCCTTTAATCGTATGGCAAATAATAGCAGTGGGTTTTTGATGATTCAGAGGTAGGCGTTGCATCAATTGTTCCAGTGCTTGCACGTTATGACCATCAATTTCTTCCACTGCAAACCCAAAACTACGCCATTTATCGCTAAGGGGTTCTAAATCTAAAACTTCTCGTGTTGGTCCGTAGGATTGTAGTTTGTTGTAATCGACAAAAACCGTTAAGTTGGACAGCTCATGCTTTGCGGCTGACATAGCCGATTCCCAAATAGAACCTTCGTTAATTTCTCCATCGCCTGTGATAACCACCACACGATGAGATTGCTTGCGAATTTTAGCCGCAAGAGCCATTCCGACTCCCATCGGTAAACCATGTCCTAAAGCACCTGTGGAAGCTTCTATACCTGGAAGTTTGCCTTTTTCGGGGTGGCCGCCTAAACGGGAGGTGGGCTGACAAAAGGTGATTAATTCTTCTTGGGGAAAGAAGCCTTTGTCTGCTAGTACGGCATACAACGCTAAACAACCATGACCTTTACTCAGGATTAGGCGATCGCGATCGTTCCAGGAGGGATCTGTGGGGCGATAGTTAAGAAATGAGTCATAGAGCGTGCGGAGTATTTCAACCATTGACATTGAGGAGCCAAGGTGGCCACGTCCTCCGCCTACTAGAGCATCAACAATTAATTTTCTTAGATATTTTGAGCGATCGTCCATTTTTAAGAAGGCATCTCCTGAATCATTGTTAACAATTTTTTCGCTTTATTTAGCTGTCTCTGTTGAAGTTTAGCGATGTCTTGGACACCTTTAGACTCTGATGAATAACCTTGAGCATGAAGCCTATGCTGAAGCTTATCTGTACGGAATTCATTGAGCAAAATTAAGCACCACCGCAAACCATACAATGGTAAATAGGCATCTAACCTTTCCTGAAAATCATCATCATCAATAAAGAGATTTTTTGCAAAGTCTAGCCATTCATTTTTAACGTTTTGAGATAGATTCATCGCCGGATGCCAGTATAAATCTGACACTAATTTAACCGGATCGTCCCAACCAAAATACTCAAAGTCCAAAAAGATAAATTGCTTTTCTTGAATTTTTATTGCATTATGACTGCCAAAATCGGCAGGACTAAGAATTTGTAGTGGTTGGGGTAATGGTTCTTCAAAAAAATGTTTACTTTTAACTTTTGTTGATAAAGGTTGGAAGTAAGGATCGAAATGCTCAGTTAAAAAAGTTTGTAGTCTGTTCGAGTCAACAACTGCTAATTTTTTCCTTCGAGCTTCGATCTGGCGAATTAGTTCGCGTCCCGAAATGCAGGCTTCTGACGCTTGACTAAATACGTGACTCAAGTTTTCTACGTTTGAGCGGCTATCTTTGAATAAGCGGCGGACAAAATCAAATACATTTTTCAAAAATACTCGATCTACTTGCTCTATAATTTGACCATCAATCCAACTATAAATTCCCCAGCCCAAACGATTATCGACAATAATACATTCAGGAACAGGGTATTGTTGGCTAAATAACTTTTGATAAGCTAGTGATTCTGTTTCTAAGCGTGGACGGGGGTCTCGTTGGCGATCGGGGTATATCTTGAGTATGTATTTTTTGCGATCGCTCAGTAATTTATAAATTTTACTATTCCCTTGCCCTTTTTGAATCAAAGCTTGTTGTACATTTAGATCGGGAAATTTATGTTGAGATAATTGAACTATATCTTTGTCTGTCCAAGAATTATATAAATAGTTCGTTATTTGTCGCCAAGATTGAAATTCATTTATGGATTGCTCTGTCAATGAGCGAGCAGATGGATTAAACCATAGCTTTTGGATATTAGGAAAACCTGAATCTGTTAAAACTATTGGTAAGTCATCGATAAAATGAGTGCATTGAAGCGACTTTATTCGATCAATTTTATCTTTTCTAGTAGATTCAAAAAATATATTGCTCTCGGTTATAGACCATTTATCGCACCCCAATATTTCTTGTTTTTGTAGCCACTTCAAGGCTTGTTTTCTCAGGGAAAATTTTTCTTCGTCAAAATGACCAAATTCTGATTTGTGACTGACAATGAATAGATTAACTCCGCGCAGCTTACTCAAGCATAAAAATTCATAGAATCCATGAAATATATCAGCTTTAAGCATATATTTTCCATAGACTTTACCTTGTAACTTTTGCCAAGTTAAATCGCCAGCTTCTTGTGTTAAGAGATGTTGTTTAACATTATTTTTAGATGAATATTTTTCATCTGCAATCAGACCTAATTCAGTCGCAACTTTTGGAAATAGGCGATCGTAGCAAGCTATTGTATTATCAAAGTCAATTCCTATCCGAAACATAATTCATTAAGTAAGCTTTACTTTAGCTTTAAATTTTGCATACGTTTGATATTAAAATATCGCTCATCTGTCAGGGAATTGGGAAGCAACCCCGCCTCAAAAGCCTGCTTCATATCTTCAGCAGCCTCACGGATTGTGTGCTTGGGGACAAAGCCCAGCTTCTCAGCAATTTTCTTAGAAGAGATATGATAAGAACGATTATCATTTGTGGGTGTAGTAACTAACTTGACATCTTCACCCATCACTTCCTGCACTGTTTCAGCTAACTTTAGCACGGATTGATTTTCATAACCCGCATTAAAAATTTCTCCGGCAATTTTTTCCTTTGGTGCCTTTAATAAAACCAAATAGCTTTCCACCATATCCTCAATATGGATATTAGGACGTAGCTGGGAGCCTCCAAACACACTAATTTCTCGTTTATGAAAAGCTAGATTAGACAGAATATTCACCACCACATCTAACCGTTGGCGAGGAGAATAACCGCATACCGTTGCAGGACGAATCGTGACCGTGGTAAATTCTGGTGATTGATATTGAGCCAAGATTTTCTCACAATCAGCTTTAAATCTAGAGTAATCTGTCAATGGCTCTAGAGACATTTCTTCATGGACATCCGGTTCTTCTTTTATCCCGTAAACTGATGATGATGAAGCATAAATAAATCGTTTTACTCCAGCTTGCTTGCTAATTTCAACTAAAGGCTCAAATGCGTCTAAATTAATGGATTTACCCAAGTCTGGGTTGAGTTCAAAACTGGGATCGTTAGAAATACAGGCAAGATGAATCACCGCATCATGGCCTGGTATTGTCTCTTGCAAAAGACTTCGATCGCGAATATCTCCCTTAATTGTTTTCAGTTGAGGATCGGAGGGTAAGACTTCTTCCCCATAAATCATCAAATCTAAAACCGTAACCCGATAACCTTCTTCTAGCAAACGTGGGACTAACCTAGAGCCAACATATCCAGCCCCACCAGTAATATAGATTTGTTCGATATCGTCTGTCATTGTTTACACCTCCTAATTTTTCCACGACTCCTATGATAAGTATTTAAACCAATCTTTGGTTGCTGTTGCAATATTTTCTGGCGTCCATACGGGAGCATTTCGCCAATAGTCAATATTCTCTATAATTTTAGCGACTCCCTCTTCAATGGCAACTTTAGGCGACCAGCCTAATTCCTTACCAATTTTAGTGATATCGGCAAAGGTACAGTCTGGTTCTCCTGGGCGTTTGGGAATGTAAGTTTTTTCACCACCTAGAAGCTCGACTAAACGATTTACCGAAACCGTTTGTCCGCTACCGACATTATATATTTCACCAACCCGATCGCTCTTAGCTGCCGCTAACATTGCTGCTGCCACATCGGTTACATAGGTAAAATCTCTAGTTTGCTTACCATCTCCCACAATTGTAAAGGGTCTATCGTTTAATTTTTGAGCCAAAAATACGCCAAATACTGCCCCATAGGTGCCTGAAGTTCGAGAACGAGTGCCATAAACATTAAAAAAGCGTAAAGATAGCGCGGGAAGTTTATACACTTGAGCCCAGTGCATCGTTAAGTCTTCACCTAATCGCTTGGTTAAAGCATAGGGATACTGAGGTCGAATTGGGGAGGTTTCTGGTGTCGGATAGGTATCAGGGATGCCATAACAAGACGAAGAAGCAGCGTAGATAAACCGCTTAACTCCAGAGGCAACACTTGCTTGCAAGACATTAAATGTTCCATCAACATTAGAGCGAAAATAAGCTTCTGGCTTTTGAATACTCGGAACAATATCTGCTAAAGCCGCTAAGTGAAAAACCCAATCAATATTTTTAAACTGTTCAATCCAAGAACCGGGATTAGAAATATCGCATTCTACTAACTCTATTTTGCCTTTGACATGAGCCAAATTTTCAGGACGACCCGTACTGAAGTCATCTAAAACAATAATTTCATGGTTTAGAGCTAATAGAGCATCAACAACGTGACTGCCAATAAACCCGGATCCTCCTGTTACAAGCGATCGCATTCCCTTCTCCTTCTTTACTTAACAGCCATTGGCTTAACTTCTTTCGCGGTTTCTTCACATAACCACTGCATACAGATATGACCGACAATTAACTGTAAGTCTTCAGCAATTTGCATATCATCTACTGGAAAATGAAGTGGCACTTGAGCCAACTCTTTACATATTCCTCCAGAATAACCTAAAATAGCAAAGGTTTTCATGCCAATTTCATTACTCACTTTCAAAGCTTGCACAATATTGGGTGAATTGCCACTGCCCGATAAAGCAATCAATATATCACCAGGACTTGCTTTGACTCTTAGCTGTTGAGCATAAATTTCATCATAGCCTAAATCATTCCCCAAACAAGTTAAAACCGCAGGATTCGCACTTAAGGCTTCTGCACGGATTCCCCCACCTACTTTCATTCCTGCCCCATAAATCAAGTCATTCGCCAAATGAATGGCATTTCCCGCACTTCCTCCATTTCCACATAAATATACATTTTTTTTGTTCTTCCAGGCGGACAATAAAGCCAAGCCCAACTGCTCAATGAGTTTCATTGTATCCAGTTCTAAGGCTTGCTGTAGTTTTGTCGCATAGCTTCGGATATGGCTTTCCATTGTTCCACTGTTCTATAAGTTCACTTAATATAAAGGTTTAACAAACCGGCCAGGTTAATATCGCTGACACAATCAGAGACTTTGTTTTCAGCTAACGTAACATATAAAAAAAATTATGCAATCTTTTCCAATTCATCGATTCTCAACTAACTAAATTAGAGCAAAGATTCAGATAAAGCTGAACCTGAGATAGGGTGGTGACAATGGCTGTGGGAACAACTGCACAATTAGATAAGGGTTCTTGTGCATAAAGGAGATTACATCTCACTCCTGCTGCTTGACCGGCCTCAATGTCCCGGTGGCGATCGCCTACGAGTATAGAACTGCTAAGATCCAAGTTAAAATCTTCCTTAGCAGCTAGAATCATCCCTGGTTTTGGTTTGCGCAAGCTTGACTCTCGCCGGTACTGGCCTACCCCAGCAGTGGGATGATAAGGACAAAAATAAACCCGTGCGATCGGGCATCCCCGATCTCGAAACACTTCTCCCATCCAATCCATTAGATGATGAAAAGTCTCCTCCGTATAATACCCCCGGCCAATACCGGACTGGTTAGTCACGACAAAGATTAAATAGCCGAGGGAGTGGGCATGACGGCACAAATCGAAAATACCATCTACAAAGGAAATTCGATCGGGACGAGAAACATAGTCACGATCGAGATTAATTACCCCATCGCGGTCTAGAAATAGTGCTCGCTTGCCTTCCATCGCTTTGGCTGCTTTAAACATAGTTAACATCAGTTTGTTCTTGCCGGAACCACTTGAGCCATCTTTTGAAATTCCTGATTGCTCTGACAGAGTTCATCATAAGTACCTGCATCTACAATTTTTCCCTGATTCATAAAATAGAGGCGATCGCAGTTTTTCACGGTACTCAAACGGTGAGCAATCATAATCAGAGTTTTTTCTCCACTCAACTTCTCCACTGCTTCCATCACCCCAGCCTCAGTTTGATTATCCAAAGCTGCCGTTGCCTCATCCATCACCAAAACCTCTGGATTATGATACAACGCTCTGGCAATCCCCACCCGCTGCCGTTGCCCCCCTGACAGCCGCACCCCTCGTTCACCCACTAAAGTATCCAAACCTTGAGGCCAGCTTTTAACTAACTCAGTCAATTGGGCTGACTCAATCGCAGACTCAATCCAATCTTCATTAATCTCATCTGCGGGAATCCCAAAGGCAATATTATTTCTCAGGGTATCATCGCACAAATAAATGCTTTGAGGAATATAACCGATCGACCTCTGCCAAGCGGATAAATCATCATAAATATCCCGACCATCGACTAAAACTTGCCCCTCAGTGGGTGGCAATAGCCCCAGAATCACATCCACAATAGTGGTTTTACCAGCACCCGAAGACCCGACAAAGCCCACTGATGTTCCTCTGGGAATTGTCAGAGAAATGCCTCGAAGTGAAGCATCACTAGCACCTGGGTACTGATAGAACACATTCCGTAAGGCGATCGCCGTTTCCCAAACTGGGTTGGTGTTAGTTAGTTTGCTGTAATTCGCTACTTTGGGATGTTCTAGCAGCGGTTTTAGTTCTTTAAAATCGTGGTAAATTACATGAACCGAATAAGAACTAAAACGTATAGTTGTTACTGAATTCAAAATTCTATTAATCGAGGGCATTAACCGAAAAGCTGCTGCCGCGAATAAAGAGAGCGTAGGAAGTACAGCACTTAATTCTCGACCCTGAGCCAAAACTGACACAAAAATCAGCATTAATGCAACTACAGCTATAGTCTCAATAAAAAATCTAGGTAGCTGATTAACAATTTGAAAATATTGTAAAGTACGATTGGCGGCAATATTGTGAGTGTTATAAGCCTCCAAGAACAATTTCTCCCGTCCTAAAATTTTTGTTTCTTTGACTCCTGCCAAACCTTGATTAATCATCTGAATCACCTGACCTTGGTGATATTGCCTAGCCTTGCCGAGCTGACTTAATTTAATGCGAACCAGGCGATAGAAACTAACCGTTGCTACAGTAAGGACTCCAGCTGCCATCAAAAAAGTCACTGGTTCGATAAGTAATAACAATAAAGCAATGGCAGTGAGGATTGTAATTTCCGTAAGAGCCAAGATGCCAGTGCTTAAAATACTACCAACCATAAATGCTTCAGAATTGATCTTCTGAATTAATTCAGCGCTATTGCGCTGTAAGTGAAATGTATATGGGCTGTAGAGGTAGGCGTGAAAGAGTCGAGCGCATAATTCGACTTGCTTATTACAAATAAAACGGCACTGTAAATAAGTTAGTCCCGTTAAATAAGCATTTTTAATTAAATAAATCCCGATCAATCCTAAACCAGCCCAGATTAAGAACTGACGAGTTGAGGGTTCCCCAACTGCCTGATAAACCGATCGCAACAGTCCCGCTTCTTGAACTCGTTGCGGATTTTCCAGCAGAGAAATAAAGGGAAGCACTAAGCCCACTCCCAAAGTCTCAAAGCCAGCCCCAATCAAAATCAGAATAAAAAGCCCTGCGATTTGCCACCGCTCTCTAGTTGTGAATAAATACAGTAACTTTTTGAAGAATTTCATCGATTAGTCTGACTTTTGGTTATCTGCCTAAAATTATTACACGAAGAACAAGTGGGTCGATCGCGCTAATGTACCTTGTCTCGTAAAAGGACAGTGATTTTCTGGAAAAGTTCCTGGTTAGCGGAAATTTCCGATAGAGCAGACACGGCAATGCCGTTTCCCTACAGGGAAGGCGATCGCCACCAAACCTGCAATGCTCTAACTCCTTCAGTTGGTTGGTTGATGGTGAATATAACAATTCTCATACGAAGCATACACTTTGACTGGATTCCCGCCTACGCGGGAATGACAGCAAGGAAGGATTTCACAATTTTAATCATCCAAGTTTAGTAATCCAAGCATAGAAGTAGCGATTGATTAACCGTTGGTACGGGCAATGGCTGTTAATCCCTATTTGGAGGGAGCGGACACGGCAATGCCGTTTCCCTACAGGGAAGGCGATCGCCTCTATTGTTTTATACCTAGGGCGATCGAGTAAGCTTGCGGGAGGCGATCGCCCTTGGGTTAAGATGGGCGATCGCTTACCATACGAAGAGTAAACAGATGATTGGCATGACCATGACTTTAATCTGTGGGATTGTCATTGGGAAACCAATCTTCATCTAAAGCTTGCCAGAGGTTAATCCGAGCATCTGGGGGCAGTGAAAACAACTTAGAAACGGATTTTATGGAGATCGGATGGGCTTTCTCATAGAAAGTTTCCAGTTGCGGACGCAGGCTAGGACTATCTTCAAGGCGATTGTAAATTTGAGCACGAAAATTGACGATTTCCGCAGCCCAATGATTGCCGGATCTTGGTTTTTCCGCATCAAGAGTACGATAATTTGAGTAAATGTTCCAGAAGACGGGTTAAAAGACTCATCAGGGCACGTTTGTCATTTTTCCCCATGCTTTCTAATTCTTCAATTAAGTTCTCCCAATCTATGCGATCGAAGTTACGAGATTGAATTTGCTGGATTGTATCTTGGATCCAGTGGTTATAGTCAGTGTCATAGAGAGATGATGTCATAATCAGGTTTCCTTGTGGTTGACCATAATGAGGAAAGAGGAAAAAGGCAAGAGTCATTTGAGAGAATTATTTCAAATAACGAATAACGAATAACGAATGATAGGCGATCGCTTGAGAAAAGTGAAAAGTGAAAAGTGAAAAGTGAAAAGTAGATAAAAATGGTTTAATGGGGTTGTTTGGAGGTTTTGACAGTTGAAACTAGCATGGCGATGAGTTCTTGACAGTCAGGTTGTATGCTTTGAAACATTTTTTCGTTTATATAGCCCGGATCTTTCAGTAAGGAGAGCCAATACGCTGTTTCGTTAGCCTCCTTGAGGGAGATGCTCATTTTGCTGATAAAGTCAGCTTTGCTTTGTGCAAATTCGGACTCGCGAATTAATGCTCCTATCGCCGTGCCGCTTCTTAGAAGTTGTTTGCTCAAAATAAATTCCTTTTTATGGTTTTGCAGGTATTGGGATAAACGAACAATCCTAATTGCAAAAGCATAGCTTTTATCTTTTAGTGGACTCTCCTTCATAACTTTTCACTTTTAACTTTTCACTGGGGAGAAACTCCAGATTCATCAATAGTTATGGGTTCCTCTTCACAACTGCCCCAAGTTCTCTCAAAAAATCCTGGTGGCCATCCTTGGTGTCTGGCTGTTTTCTCTTCCTTTGCAGTCATAGTAGGCTGAAACACCACTAAGACTTCTAATTCGGTGTTCTTTACTTCCGCTGGCATCTGCACTCTTAAAATGCCATCTTCTGCGATTGTAGTTTTTAACTGAATATTTTGCATTGTACGGTTTTAGTAATCTCATGGGTCATGGGTCATTGGTCAGCCTGACCTTTTCACTTTTCACTTTTCACTTTTCACTGCCCTTGATGGGAATTATTCAACTGGTGAGCCAAAGCATCTGCTGCATCAGCTAATTCCTTCAGACTAATTTTCGGCAAACCCTCTTGCCGCCATTGGGTGTAATCAAAGCGATCGCGTGTCATCACTAGGATAAAGCGCTCTGCTTCCACAAGTCCCAGGGTACTAATCAAGGCTTGCATTCCTTCAAGACGAATTTCTGAATCAGTTTTCATACCATTTCTCCACAAAAGAAGAATGCTTCTCCAGGCAACATTCCTGAAATATTGTTGAGCGATCGCATTTTTTTCAGCAAGCGGTCATCTGTTGAAACAAATAAATTAGCTTGGCCATAAATTGCTGATGCCAAGTGCAAAGCATCATAGTTACCCATCCCAATCTTAATGAAATTTGAAGCCATCTCCCTAACCTGCTCATCAGCCAAGATAATTTTCCCTGCTATAGTTCGCCACTGCATTATGGCAATTTGGCGCTCTGGAAATGGGTTTTTAGAACACTCGAAGTCGAGTATTGACGACCAAACTAATGTGCATTCCCCGTCCCGAATTTTCCTTTGCAGAATCAGCTTTGCTTCCGTTTCCAGACGAATTCTGTTTTGGTTTTGATCGTCATAAGGACGATTAAAACAGCACATATCAAGATAAATACGCATCTAATCAGAAATTATGCAATTTAATTTTTTACCTTCTCTAAACATAAGGTTTGTCAAGAGTTTTTCTGACAATTTTCTCCTCTCCACCTTCCCAGGATTTCAACATTCAACATTTTGATTTACCCAAGTTATTCTAATGGATAAACTCGCCCATAGTCTCCAATTATGGAAACCAATTTTCATCTAAAACTTGTTCTAGAGTAACCGCCAGTGTTTCTGGAAAGCAACTTAAAGGAAGTTGCGACTTATCGCTGACAATCTCTCTGGCATCTTGATAGCATTCCCCGTGAATTTCCTGCAAATAATTCTTGAGACTAGGGCTATCTGCCAATTCATCTTGAATTTGCTTGCGAAAATTCCTAATTTCACCTTGCCAATGAAATTGATTTCTCTCGACCTCAGATTCCCAGTAGGTTAATTTCAGTAAATGTTCCCACAAATTCCTTAATAAACTTTTCAGGCTCTTTTTTTGCCGCCGACTCAAGTCAGATACCTCTTCAATTAAGTTCTGCCAGTCAACAGAATCAAAGTCGCGCTTCTCCAATTGTTTAACGGTTTCCAACACCCAAAGATTATAATCAGTGTCATATAAGGTTGAGCAGACTTGTTCTAATGGTGTTGCCATCCTGTAAACCTCCTGATTTAAGGCTTCAAATTTTATCGTTGAATTACCCAATAACTCCACTCACCACATTAACAACCACTGCCATGTTTTCTGATGCCATTTCAGGCCAAATTGGTAAACTCAACACCTCAGTCCCCAACAAATCGCTCACTGGCATTTTCGGATACTGTCCCTGATAAACAGGCAACTGGTCTTGCGGCACAGGATAATAAATCATCGATCCAATCCCCTGCTCACCCAAATACTCCTTCACCTTCTCGCGTTTCCCCTCCAACACCCGAATCGTGTACTGGTGAAACACATGACCATCCGCCAACTCTGGAGTAATTATCCCCGTCACATCCGCCAATAACTCATTGTAAGTTTTAGCCACTCTGCGTCTACCCTCATTCCACTGTTCCAGATAAGGCAACTTCACCCGCAAAATCGCCGCTTGCAACGTATCCAAGCGAGAATTATACCCCAAAACTTCATTGTGATACTTCTTCTTCGCCCCATGCACCCGCAACATCCGCGCTACTTCTGCCACTTGGTCATCATTGGTGACAACCATACCCCCATCCCCATAAGCGCCTAAGTTTTTGGACGGGAAGAAGGAATAAGCGCCCACATCTCCAATAGTCCCCGTAAATTTCCCCCGCAGTGACTCCCGCGTGGTTTCCTGACAATGACCATCACAAGAGGAACAAGTTCCCCAATATCTTGCCCCAAAAGATTGAGCGCAGTCTTCGATCGTCTTTAAACCATGCTCTTGGGCAATGTCCATAATTTGCGCCATTGCTGCGGGTTGCCCATAGAGGTGAACGGGCATAATGGCCTTAGTGCGAGGGGTAATTTTAGCTTTAATCTCCTTGGGGTCAATATTGAAACTTCTGGGGTCAATATCCGCAAAAACAGGCTTTGCCCCCACATTGCTAATCGATTCAGCCGTGGCGAAAAAAGAAAAGGGAGTGGTAATCACCTCATCCCCTGACCCAATTCCTGCTGCTCTCAAACCAATCACGAGAGCATCCGTGCCAGAATTAACCCCGATCGCGTGTTTGACGTTCAAATACTCTGCAATTTCTTGCTCGAACAGCTTAACATCTGGCCCCATAATAAAGCGACCAGATTGTGACGTACTCCCGACGCCGACCGCTTAGGCGGTACGGCGCGGGCTTCTGGGCCGAGACCTTTGAGATCTGGGT
>NZ_JAYFEQ010000318.1:0-9630 GCF_055795085.1 Phormidium sp. CCY1219
GGCAAGGGGAGAGAGAAAATTCCCCCCAATTCAATTAATGAAAGGGCATTGCCCAATTAATTTTGGCTAATTGCGCTGCAGAGCAGGCATACCAGCGATAAAGACGTTCCAATTCGCGATCGAGGGATTGGGTGGAGGGAAACTGGGGGCAAGGATAGCCAAATTCGCGCAATGCGGCCAGCAGGGTACTGGGCGCGACCCATAATTCCTGACCGAGTTTGAGCAGATTGAGCGGTTTATCCCCAGTTTGCTCGATCGCCCGTTGCAGGTGCGATCGCAATTTACTGGGGGTAGGTAATGGCGGTAACTGATGGTAGACATACACTTGACGTGGGGCACCTTTAGCCAGCAACCATTGCATGTGGGTGCCCGAGGGGGGGAGAGTCCACAGCACAAAGGTATCGCAGGGTTGGCGGGGAATCCCCGATTCGAGTTCGCAATTGGCGGGCACTTCTAGCTCAGGTTGCGACCCGCCATAAAGCAACACCCGCCCTTGCAACTGACTCACCAAGGTTTCCAGGGGAATAATCCCGGACAACCATTCCGGTTGGGCGGTGACAGGGGGAGAGGGCGGTATCCACAGAGAGACTGCAGGGGGTGTGGGCATCTGGGGAAGAGTTTCCCGAGGCATCGGGGCGGTGGGAGAGTCCGCACTTTCGCCGCTAGGGGGACGCAGACCCACCACTTCCAATTCCAGGGTAGTGCGGTCCTTCCAGGTATTTTCCCGCAACTTATAGGCCACATCCACCCGAGGCGGGAGGGGAAAATACTCGCCCCAGCGCCAAGCGATCGCCCGCAGGCGACGCGGACCGGATTCGCTGGGGGCGGCGAAGGTGAGTTTCAAATGGCCTTTTCCCACAATCCGCTGTTCCACCACTTCCACATTCGGCGTCCAAAATACCGGGGGTGGGTTTTCGATACCGCAGGGATGCAGCAGGTCGATGTCGCGATACAACTGCAAATCCAGGCGATCGAACGGGGCGAGGGCATCGATTTCCACGAGGGGTTTTAGGTGATGCACCTGCAAACAGCGATTGGCAAATTCCCGCAGGCGATCGCGAAATGCCTGCAAATTGCTCCCACTCAGGGAAAATCCGCCGGCGGCGCGATGTCCGCCATATTTCCCCAGCAAATCATCGCAAAATTGCAACGCCTCAAACACGTGAAACTCCGGAATTCCCCGCGCCGATCCGCGAATGTGCTGGCCCGCGTCATCTTCATAAGTGCCGATAAATACCGGTACCCCGTATCGTTCCACCAGACGAGAGGCGACGATACCGATTACCCCATGATGCCAGTCTGGGTTGACTACCACCAACACGCGATCGCACTGTAAATCGATCTGGCGGTCTTCCACCCAGGCGATCGCCTCCGCCTCGATATCCTCGCACATCTGCTTGCGCTGTTGATTGATTTGTTCGCATTGCATGGCCCGTTCCAACGCAATCCCCGCATCCTCCGTAGTCAGCAATTCGATAACCACCTGCGGATCGCCAATTCGCCCCACCGCATTAATGCGCGGTCCGAGGCGAAACCCGATTTCGTCCGGTTTCATCGCCTTTCCCCCACCGGAACCGCTGCTGCTGGCCCGAGACACCTGAATTAACGCCTGTACCCCAGTTAGTTGCGAATCCGGTAACTGGCGCAACCCCCGTTTCACCCAGCGGCGATTGATGCCCGTCAGAGGCGCTAAATCGGCGATCGTGCCCAGGGTGAGCAATTCGCGCAAGGGTTTAATCAGCGCTTTCGCCTTGCATAACTGTTGCGCCAGAGACACCGCCAAAATATAGGCCACCCCTACCCCCGCCACCCCACGATAGGGGGAATCCTCCCGAATCAGTTTCGGATTTAAAATCGCACTCGCCGGCGGGAGGGTTTCGGGCACTTCGTGGTGGTCCGTGACGATGACCTTCACCCCCAACGCTTTCGCCAGGGCCAGGGGTTTATGTGCCGCAATCCCGTTATCCACGGTTAAAATAATTTTGACCCCTTCTGCGTGGAATTCTCGCACGATTCGCTCGTTGATGCCATATCCTTCCTGCATCCGACTGGGAATCGCATAGTCCACATTCCCCCCCAACGCCCGCAGCGCCCGCATCAGCAGCGCCGTACTGGTCATCCCATCCGCATCGTAGTCTCCACAGATGGCAATTTTTTCCCCCGCCGCGATCGCATTCTCCAGCAGTTTCACACTTTCCGACAACTGGGGAAAGTCCTCCATCGGCGAAGGCATGGTCAGGGAATCGGGATCTAAAAATCCCCGCGCCAACTCCGGCGTATCGATGCCGCGATTCAGCAGCACTTGCGCCAAAATCGGCGGCAAATCTGTCGTTTGCGCCAATTCCGATGCCTCTTGTGGCTGTTGCGGATAAATTTTCCACCGTTGGTTGGGCAAGCGGATGTCCGTAAGCGGTACCATAGGCGTTTGGGAGTGGTTGTTGGACCTTAGATTTTTATGGTACCAGCGATCGGACTATTAATGGTCATTTGTCATTTGTCAATGGTCATTTGTCATTGGTCAATGGTCAATGGTCATTTGTCATTTGTCATTTGCTATCCCCAATCCTGGCATAAAAAGCTGGTAGATTGGCCAAAATAGCCCCTGTAGGCGGGTTTCGTTCTGTGAGCTTACACCCCGATCCGCTGCAGGGCCTTTTTCCAACCAACAACCCCCAACCAACAACCCCCAACCAATAACCAAGGACAAATGACAAATGACAAATAACCAATAACTAATCCGCAAACCACAATCCCGGTTCGGGTTGCAAGCGATCGGCGAAAAAGCTTAAGGGAGCGATCGCGCCGTTGCTCACTTCTTGCAGGGGATTGCCCCGTCCTTCTACGGCGTTAAATTGTACCAAACTGGCTAGCACTTCGGCAGGGTTGCGCTGTTCGGAATCAGTGAGATAAAATAGCACATTATCCTCGCTACAAATGCCTTGGTTATCGTTTAACAAGCACAAAGCATTGTTATTGTTAAGTCGTCCGGTAGCGATCGTCATTGCGGACAGGCCGCCGCCATGTAAAGTGAGGATGCGATTTAAGCTGGGCGTCACCAATTTACAGCGGTTCAATGCGGATTCAAATTCGGTATTGTTCCAATTAATAATCGGTTGCGGAATTGAGGTATTGCCTATTTGGGCAAAGGTGGCCAAACCCCCATCGTATTCCAAACAACCAAACCGAGTAGAATTTCCTTGAATGCCGGAATTTGCCAGTCCCCAATTTTGGGTGCGCGCTATCAGGCGATCGCTGATAATATTGTCGCGAAATACGTTATTTGCCGCCACAGTAGGTTGCGCTGCTGCCATTGTCAAGATACCATAATTGCGGTTATTTTCGATAATATTTCCCTGCAAGTTTGGCGTCGCGGATTCAGTGACGATTACGCCAGTGCGATTGGCACGAATGTGATTATCTTGGATATTGGGGGCAGCATCGCCGGCGATCGCCAATCCAATTCGGCTATTGTGAAAGTCATTCCCGCGAATTTCGCCGGTGGCATTTTGCGTTGCAGAAATACCATTGCCTGAAGGATTTTCAAACAAGTTTTTTTCGATAATTGGAGAAGCATACCCGCCGATTGCAATGCCTTCGCGAGTATTGTCGCGAAAGGTATTATTGCGAATCGTGGTAGTGGTGGAATCTTCTACCCAAATGCCGGTGCCATCTTTTTCGGGATTGGTAATCGTTACGCCTAAAATTTGACTCTCCGGGCCGGCCAAAATGGTATAATTTTGTCGCGCTGCAGTGCGGGTGGAAGCAAACCCGCCGCCGCGAATCACAATGCCTTGTCCTTGGGTAGTTTCGTCGCCGATTAAAATGACGCCGGGATTGAGTTTAATCGGGAAGGTTTCTCGCAAGCTGTATTCTCCCGGGGCGAGGTAAATGACGGTTCCGGGTCTCGCACCTTGGATGGCATAAGAAATGCTGCGAAAGGGGTTTTCTGGAGTTTTGCCGGCGGTGGCGGCGTTGGTGCCGGTTTGGGGGTTGATATAGTATATCGTCTCGGCGGTGGCGAGTACCGAGGTAGAGGGTGAGGGGGCGGGTGAGGGGGCGGGTGAGGGCGCAGGTGAGGGCGCAGGTGAGGGCGCGGGGGGTTGCGGATTGGACTGGATGCGATCGGTGGCGGCGCGATCGCTCAATCCTTCTTGAATGGTGGCGTAATCGATACCATTTCTAAAGGACAATCCGAGACTATTGACCTGCGCTTGTGCGAGAAAGTCGATAATTTTCATGCCGCAGCTATGGTTAGCGTTTAATTGCGGGTCGTCGCTGCAGTTGTTTTCCGCGCCGCGTCCCCGCCCGTGAATGCCGATTAATTCGCCATTGGCGTTGAAAATCGGACCGCCGCTCATGCCGCTTTGGGTATCGCTTGTATATAACAAGCTATAATTGCCGTCGGGAGAGGGAGGACTGACGATTTGCGCGATCGCCCCTTCGGCGAGAAGGCGATCGCGGGTTCTTTGGCGCAAATCCTCGGGATTGGGCCACCCGCTGACGTAGATGGTTTCCCCAGGTTGCACCGGTTGAGAGGCGATGCGCGCCACGGGATAGCGGCGATCGCTTTCAAATCGCAACAGGGCCAAGTCCAATCCGGCGATCGCCTGTCCCAGTTCCCCGGTTAAGTTCCCCAAGGGAATGATATCTGGGCTATTTGCCCGCGCATCCACATAATGCACCATTCCGTCGGGAGTGGCGATCGCGTGAACCCCGCCTTTTTTCGCGATAACATGCAAAGCGGTGAGTACGTAATAGGTATTCCCATTGCGCGCCACCAAAACCCCACTGCCGGTTTTTTCACCTTCAATAATCAGGGAATCCCCGCGCTGGGTTAAATTCGGACTAATCAATACCGAAACCTGGGAGGCGACGGCGTTAATTTCTCCCTGAGTCAAGGCGATCGCTTCTGCTGCTGTGGGTAAAACGATGACTAATGCTGTAGTTACACCCGTCAGACAGACCGATAATCTATCTGAAAAAATCATGGTTTCCTCCTGTTATATTACCGCATTTTAGTATATGAATGGAGCAACCAACCCCCGAGAAGTTGCGAAATTCCGATTGATTATCGTCGAATCTATATTTAGCCCGATTGACCCCTATTTCCAGGCAAAAGGGCGCAGGAATTCCCGCGCCCTGGCAACCAGACAATGCCACAACTGGTGCCCGCCAATTCCCAGTGCTTATCGAGTGCTGGCATTGACAAACCACAATCCCAATTCCGGGCGCAATCCTTGCGCTACTGCTTCTAAAGGTGCGATCGCTTCTTCGCCAAATTCTTGCACCGGATTTCCCTTTCCTTGGACGCTAAATGCCACCAGTCGTCGCAACACTTCTGCCGGATTGCTAGCATTATATCCGCTTAAGTTGAACAACATATTACTAGGCTGACAACTTTCTTGCAAATCCCGCACCAAGCAAACCACTTTATTGTTATTGACTCTGCCGGTAGCAAACAGCATATTTTCTAATTGTCCGCCATAGGAAGAGACCATTTGATTTAGTTTTTCCGTCACTTCTTGACAGCGGGTTTCTGGCGCGTCGAATTCATAACTATTCCAAACAATCATCGCTTGGGGAATAGAAGCATATCCCTGTTGGGCGACAGTGGCGTAGCTACTTCCATAGGGTTCGCAGGTAAAATAGGCGCGGTCTGTGCTTTGGGGTTCTTCCGGCGTGGGCGGAATTCCTTGGGGCGATCGGGCAATTAATTGGTTTTCTCTTTCGTTCCCGCGAAAGGTATTGTTCGAGGCGATTTGTGGGGCGGATTGGGCGATCGCCACCAGTCCATAATCGGTGTTATTTTCAATCGTATTTCCCTGCAAAACCGGACGGGCCGCTTGCGTCACCACCACCCCCACGCGATTTTGTCGAATCTGATTTTGTGCCACCACCGGCGCGGAATCATGCCCGATCGCAAGGCCAAATCCCGTATCTTGAAACAGATTCCCGCGAATCTCTCCCCTTGCTTCCCGAGTCACGGAAATTCCATTCCCGCCATTGTACATAAATTGACTGCTTTCGATGAGGGGTTTGGCCGTTCCCGAAACGAAAATTCCCTCTCTGTTGTTGTTAATAAAGGTACTGTTTTGAACCGTGACTGTGGCATTTTCAATCCAAATACCCGTGCCAAACGGATTGGGATTTGTTACCGTAACGCCGAGAATTTGGCTGTTATTTTCGGCTAATATAGTAATATTTTGACTAGCCCAAATTCGGCTTAAGTGAGAGTCGCCGCCGGTGATAATTACGTTTTCGCCTTTGTTGGATTCATCGCCTTTGAGCGCTACGCCGGATTTGAGTTTTAAGGGGAAGTTTTCGCCAGCATTGTATCGTCCGGGGGCAAGTTGAATTACGGTTCCGGGTTGCGATCGCTCGATGGCGGCGGTAATGGTTCGCAAAGGATTGCCCGCTTGAGTTCCAGCACTCGCAGAATCGGTCCCGCGCTTCGGATCCACGTATAGAATCCGCTGCTGGGCGATCGCTTCTGTTCTCGTGGTTAGTTGCGCCAGTGTTTTGCTGCTATCTCGCCACGGTCTTTCCCCGGATAAGGTAATACCCGAAACACTCACTAAAGCTAGGGTTGTTAGTAAAATTGGATAGGTGAGTTTGTTCATAATTTAGCTCTTATTCATACACCGCAAACTGTTGATTATGACGATCGCGCCTCCAATCCTCGCCTCAACCCGAGACGAGAATTTAACCGCAGCGATCGTGTCATTTGTAACCCTCAAGTGACTTGTCGTCTAAATAAGCCACTTTTTTATCAAATTTCCGGAAATTTTTTTGATTTATCCACCAAAAAAAAGCAAGGTCAATGTTTTGCTTTGACTCGCCGAAGATTCGTTCACCCAAATTATCGGCAATCGCTGTCCTTTCCGTCAACTATAAAATTAACGACAAGAAGTTACCCTTCCCGACTGAGCGATCGCCCTTTAAGTTCCCATACCATTGCTTTTTTATTTTTAAATTATGTTAAGCGAAAATCCCACTACCGTAGTTTCCCCGATAGGGCGTTTATGTTCGGTTTGTGTCCTAAAGGCGATCGCTCTTTCTCTCAAAAGATTTAACGGCGATATACCATAGTTGTGCCCGTTTGTAAACCGTTTTTGAAACAAGATTTAGAAATTAATAGACTCCGCCTCCCCCCCGAATCGGTGCGTGACCCCGCCATCGGATTTCGGGATTTGACCCCCGATGGGATGCGCGGGGTCACGCACCCTACGGTTTGACTCCCCTCACCATCCCTGCGTAACATTACTCACTCGCCAGGGTGTTCTCTCGGGTATTGCGAATGATTAATATGAAATTTTAGAAAAATTTTAAGACTCGTAGCGGATAAGCAAGAAGAACCCAAGGCACCCAAACTTATCCGCTGCGAGTCAGACAAACAGCAACAGTCTAGGCAAATTTAGGACATTGCCTGAACCATATAGTCAAAGTAAGGGGCCGCTTCAGCCGCATCATCTTCGCTGAGTAATGCCAAAGAGGCTTCCTTGAGACAGCGCATGGACTCAGCCATTCCCGGAAGGGGAACGTTGAGCGCATTGTACATTTCCCGAGCGCCAATGATGCCGATTTTTTCAATCGGTTCCTTGTCGCCGGCGAGCAGCCCGTAAGTCGCCAGACGCAAGTACCAGCCGAAATCGCGGAGGCACTGAGCGCGCTGACGCTGCCCGTAAGCATTGCCACCCGGAGAGATAAAATCCGGGCGCTTTTGCCACAGTTGCTTGCTGGCTTGCTCCACAATTTTTTTCTCATTCTCGGCTAGAGTGGTGGCAATTCGCACCCGCTGCTCGCCGGTTTGAAAAAATTGTGTTATAGTGTTAAGTTCTCCGTTCGTCGGATAACGGAGTTCGTCATCGGCTTTGAGAATAACTTGGCTAACTACACTCATGGTTTTGCAAAAGTTGGGATATCCATCTAATGTAGTTTAGCGAGTCAGGGGTACACAATAAAGAGAGGTTTGTGCGGTGAGTGGGATCGAAATGGAAAAAAGTGCCTCCCGCAGAGAGAGACAGGGGTGGCAACAGGGAAATTTAATCGAACTGAAGGTAGAAGATTTAAGCGATAGTGGAGATGGTGTGGGGCGAGTGGAGGGGCGGGTGGTATTCATCCCCGACAGCGTACCCGGCGATCGCATCGCCGCGCGACTGGTGCGCGTCAAGCCCACCTACGCCACCGCCAAACTGCACGAACTGCTCGCCCCCTCTCCCCACCGGGTGCGTCCCCAGTGCATCGTCGCCGATAAATGCGGCGGCTGTCAGTGGCAAAGCGTCGCCTACGAGAAGCAACTGGAAGCCAAACAGAATGTAGTCACCCATGCGATCGCCCGCATTGGCGGCATTCCCGACCCTCCCGTGGATCCAGTCCTCAGCGCCCGGGAACCATTTGGCTATCGCAACAAAGCCACCTATCCCCTCGGCATCTCCCCCACCGGCAAAGTACAAGCCGGTTACTACCAAAAAAGCAGCCACAAGCTGGTGAACTTAAATCAATGCCCGGTGCAAGATCCGCACTTAAACCCCTTGCTGGCAGAAATCAAACAAGACATTCAGCAGCGCGGATGGCCCATTTATCGAGAAAAAACCCATCAGGGACAACTGCGCCACCTGTCGCTGCAAATTGGTCGCCGCACCGGGGAAATTTTGCTCACCCTGGTGGTGACGGATTGGGAATTACCGGGCATCGAGGCGGTAGCGAGAGAATGGCTGCAGCGATATCCGCAACTGGTAGGGGTCTGTTTGAATTGCAATCCGACCCGCACCAATCGGATTTTAGGCGATCGCACCCGCTGTATTGCCGGCAAAGGGTTTTTACTCGAAGAATTTGCTGGCGTGCAGTTGCGCCTCGCCTCCGACACCTTCTTTCAGGTGAATACCGAAACCGCCGAAGCGCTATTGCACGAAATTATCGCCGAATTGGACTTGCAGGGGAATGAAATCCTGGTGGATGCCTACTGCGGGATTGGCACCTTGACCTTGCCCCTCGCCAAACGAGTCAAACAGGCATACGGATTGGAAATCAACCCCGCCGCAGTAGAACAAGCCCGCGAAAATGCCCGGTTAAATGACTTGACAAATGTGGCATTTTATGATGGAAAAGTAGAAGAATTACTGCCGCAGTGGGAAACCTGGGGACTCGCCCCCGGAGAAAAACCGGACATCGCCCTCCTGGATCCGCCGCGCAAAGGCTGCGATCGCGCCGTCCTCGATACCCTCCTCGAACTCCAACCCCAGCGCATCGTTTACGTCAGTTGCAAAAGCGCCACCCTCGCCCGAGATTTGAAAATCCTCTGCCAAACCGGCAGCTATCATCTGACTCGCGTCCAACCCGCCGATTTCTTCCCCCAAACCGCTCACGTAGAAGCTGCAGCGTTCTTAGTTCGGGAAAGGGGTCATTAGTCATTAGTCATTAGTCATTAGTCATTGGTCATTGGTCACTGGTCAGCGGAAAGCCCTAGGTAGAAGTTTCACAGCCGAAATCGGGGGGATATCTACACTGACAACAAGAGGGTTGATTTGTCAAGATTGAATTGTTAGCACGAGGGCAAGTCAGCACCCCGCTCTAAAGAGACGGGGCTTCTAGCCCCTGACTTTAGGTAGCTGACCAGCCTAAGCCCTACGA
>NZ_JAYFEQ010000319.1:0-12266 GCF_055795085.1 Phormidium sp. CCY1219
ATGGGCGAGGCAGGGCGTTTATGCAATGCTTTGATTGCATAGCGGTTGTCCTGCACCGTCGAATTCAGCTTCAGGGATTATATCGCCTTCAGTGGATTACCAATCAAAATCGCCCCGTAGGTTCCACAATTTTAGCCGAGACGCAAGAGAAAGCCCAAAGTGAAAAAGTAGGTGGGCAGAGTCGCCCAGCCTACGCAAGGGAATTATTTCCGCCTTAAGGGTTCGACTGTTGCGGCATAATCGTATTTATCTTGATGCTTCCAGTGAGGTATGCGCCCCACAGATTAGCGCCTTCCAGATTCGCTTCACTCAGATTAGCTTCAGTGAGGTCAGCCATTTTCAAGTCGCAATGGCGCAGATCGGCGCGGGTGAGGTTGGCGCAGAATAGATTAGCGCCATCGAGATTGGCATGTTTTAAATTAGCACCTTCGAGATTGATGCTGGTGAGGGAAGCTTCGATTAAATTAGCACCTTCGAGATTGGCGTTTTGCACATTGGCTTCACCGAGGGAAACCTGACGCAAAGTGGCACCGCGCAGATCCACATTGCTCAAGTTTGCGCCATTCAGGTTGGCTTGAGTTAGATCCTGTTGTTGTAAATCGGCGTTGCTGAGGTCGATTTCCTCAAAAAATCGTTCTCCCGCCGCATAGCGCTGTAGGAATTCTTGAACGTCCATGTGATGTCCCTAATTTTTGCTATAGCTCGATCTCGATACTCTACGACAAAGCGGGCATCATCGGTGGTAGCGATCGCTGCTTTTGAGAAAGCGATGCGATCGCCCCTACGAATTCCCTGTGGGTACAGAACTTGCCACTTTCTGACAGACCCATTGCTTATCCGCCTCTGACCAGCGACAATACGGATGATGGATTAAATTAACATTATAAAATCTCGGATCGTGGGAAACTTCTTCCCCCACCCACTCCGGCAATTCGATAACTTGATTTTCGTCAACCAGTTCCACTTCCGCCACAATTAACCCTTTATTGTCGCCGTCGAATTCATCAATTTCCCACACCAGTTCTCCCCAGTTAACTTTATATCTTTTCTTTTCGATAAACGGAGGTTGACACAGCGTCTCCAACATTTGTCGAGCATCTTCCAGGGGGATGGGGTATTCAAACTCCGCTCTAGTGCGGCCCACCGTTGCGCCTTTTATCGTCAGATAGGCTTCCTGACCGATAATTCGTACCCGGACCGACTGTTGCGCGTTGGCTACAATATAACCTTGACGATAAACCGTGCCAATTGCCAGCGATCGCCACGATTCGTTTTTGACTAAAAATTTCCGTTCGATTTCAGTCGCCATCTTTACTCAGGTGATAAATTTTCCTAATTTTTATAGCGCGTTTTTACCCAAATCGCCCAGCAGTCGGGAGGCATAAAAAATCCTTACCTCACCCACCCAGAAAACGCGATATTCTCTTATTTTATAAACTTTTAGGCAAATTGCAAATGCCTTTTTTGCAGGGGCATGGAATGAAATGCCCCTAACAATTTATCTCAAGCAAGACCGAGAGAAAAAGAATCGGGTTAATGAGACGCCAAAAATGCCACCACCTCCGTGGGAATCGGTTGTGCCGCGATCGCCCCGGGTTTCGTCGTCGTCAGCGCCCCCACCGCACTCGCATAGCGGGCCACTCCTTTCGCGACCCCCGCATCGCGCAAGCTATTAATTCCATACTCGCATAACTGATGGATAAACCCAGCGACAAAGCCATCCCCCGCACCAGTGGTATCCACCACTTCCATATTAAATGCCGGCAAAACCCCTTCATTTTCGCCCAGACAATAGGTACAGCCTTTATCGCCTGCAGTGACTAAAACCCCCTCAACATTTCCCAGGCGATACGTAATCGCACCCGCATCGGTGGTATCGAATAACCATTCCGCTTCATCGTCAGAGATTTTCAGGAAATCAATCCGCTTGATTAAGTTTTCAATCAGAGGTTTTGATTCCGCTGGATCGGGCCAAAACATATCGCGCCGGTTCACATCCATGACGATTTTAACATCGTATTGTTCTGCCCATTTTAAAGCGCGCTCGATCGCATCGCGACTGTCGGGAAAGGCTAATTCTAAGCTTCCCAAAACGAGAAAATCTGCATTTTCGATTAATTCTTCCGACAATCCATCAGCTTGCAGGTGGGTGTCGGCAAATTCCGTAGTATCGCGGTTTCCAAACCCCGCAAAACTGCGATCGCCAGTTTCGGACCGCACCACATAAACCTTGCGCGTCGGTGCAGTCTCGTGACGCTGCACCCCCGTACAGTCCACTCCCACATCGTCCAGCAGCTTCACCAATTGGTCGCCGGCTTCATCTTTCCCCACACAGCCGATAAATCCAGCCGACGTCCCTAATTTTACCAAAGCACAAGCCACATTTGCCGGTGCCCCTCCCGGATAAGGAGTCCAAGAGTCTACCTCCTCATAGGGTTTTCCCGGTCGATCCGACAAATTATCAAACAAAATTTCACCCAAGCACAACACGCGCGGATAATTCATAACCTGTCACTCCTTCATTAGCTTCCACGATCCAGCTTACAGGGTCATGGTATTGCAGAAAACCAATTTGTCCTTGGTCAAGGGTCAATGGTCAATGGTCATTTGTCCTTTGTCAATGACCATTGACTAATAACTCTTGACCCTAGTAATTTACTTTTTAGCTTCTTCTAAACCAGCGGCAATTCGTTCGCCAAATTCCGGATCGATATTGGCAAGACTGAGCATTTGCAAATATTCTTGTTGGGTTAAGCCGGCATCTTTAATAAAACAGAGAGCTTCGGCTTCGATTTCCCCTTCTAAACGGTGGGAATCTTCTGTGGTTTCGGCATTGAGAAGTTCTTCAGAGCGCTCGTCGATTAAGGTTAAAACTTGCAGATAAGCGCGGACAAACTGACTGACTTTTTCGGAGGGAATAGTGCTAGCATCCAGGGGGGGACGGGCTTGGGGTGCTTGTTCTAGGGGAGCGGTTAGAGTGGGGAGGTCGCGAGGCGAATCTGCCAGAGAAACCGCCGCACCGCCCAGCATCATCGCCGCAGCGACCCACAGACCCAGGGCGATCGCCATTGAGCGCAGCAGCGCGAGTTGTGGGAATGGAAACCGAAGCGATCGCGCCAAACAAATTGTCAGCTTTTTCATACTTTGTCAGGATTTGCTGTCATGTAGGGGGAGTTAAAATCTTAACGTTATGTTAACTTTTTCCGCGAAATTTCGCGGTTTTCCAACACCCAAAAGTCATCTTAAAACTTTCTTTCCCCAACATCAAACAAAACCCCTTCGCCCACGCACTCAGGATTTCAAATCTAGACCCTGGTTATCAACAGACAACCTCGCCCAGATTGACTCTCAACCTGTCGGCGTTCTCAGGGGCGAGAGCACAAGCAGAGTCTCGGTGCCGCTACTTCCAAGGGTAGAGCGCCCTTGCGAGTGACGTGCAACCGGTGGCTCCCGTGACCTTTAAAAAACTTAAACCAGCAAGGGGCAGAAGATTTCCGGCAAACAGTGGCGATCGCAAAACTCGGCAATTGCGGGGTTTTGAAAGCCATAAGCCGTTTTTCATACCCCCTAGAACGCCCAGTGGAGAAAAAAAACAGCATGCAACAATTTACAAGCTTTGGGCAATCATAGACTAGAATCATTACAATATAGGTAGATATACAGAGACAGAAAATAGGAAATTGTTATGACTGGCGGGGATTCTCAACCCAATATCTCCCTTTCCGATAGGGAATTACAAGTGATCGAACGGGTAGCGGCTGGCTTAACAAACCAGGAGATAGCGCAAGAGCTAGAAATTAGCAAACGAACCGTAGATAACCATATCAGCAATATCCTGACCAAAACCAAAACCAGCAACCGGGTGGCATTGGTACGATGGGCATTGCAGTCCGGGAAAGTCTGCATCAACGACGTGAACTGCTGCAATCTACCCATACCCGAAGCCGCCCAAACCGAATCCGTAGCGGACAACTCCGAATGAGCCGAATCCGGTTCATTGACCGAGAGAAAACGCCCTAAACGCGCCGCCCAAGATCGGAAATTGACTGGCTGAGTGCCGTGAGGGGTAGAGCGAAAAATTGCCCTTGAGCTGCGCTCAGGGGAAAGTTTGCAGTGGGGTTTGCCAAGGCAAATCGCGCCAGCGGGCGATCCCGGAACCGACTTAAAGGCCAATTTGTGGATTCCGTATGAATTCCAGGTGAAAGGAGAGCGGGCGATCGGCGTCGGGAGCCAATGGCAAAGGATCCGGACGCGCGCCCAGGGCTACCCCAGCAGAAGCGCACCTCGGTGACGGATAATGGCAGGTGGGAAATTGCAGCTAGCAAGTGCAAAGAGAAGAAAGAATCATGGGCGCAATTCAAGCATTAAGAGGAACGCGAGACATCCTGCCAGAGGAGATAGCCACCTGGCAAAAAGTAGAAACCCTTGCCAGAGAGATTCTTGGCAGAGCCGCCTATCGAGAGATCCGGACGCCAATCTTCGAGCTAACTGCCTTATTCGAGCGGGGGATTGGCGAAGCCACCGATGTAGTGGGGAAAGAAATGTACAGCTTTCTGGACCGAGGAGAACGTTCCCTCACCCTGCGTCCGGAAGGCACGGCGGGAGTCGTGCGCGCCTATATTGAAAACAAACTACAGGCTGCCGGTGGAGTGCAGCGGCTGTGGTACACCGGGCCGATGTTTCGCTACGAACGTCCCCAGGCGGGACGTCAGCGGCAATTTCATCAAATCGGGGTGGAGGTGTTAGGCACGGCGGATCCGCGAGCCGATGTAGAAGCGATCGCGATCGCCAGCGATTTACTTAAAACCCTCGGGTTGCAAAACCTGCACCTGGACCTCAACTCCGTGGGCAATACCGAAGACCGCCAGCGCTATCGCGACGCTTTGGTGGAATATCTAACCCCCTACAAAGACGAATTAGACCAGGACTCGCAAGAGCGACTCACCCGCAATCCCTTGCGAATTCTCGATAGCAAACACCAACGCACCCAAGAGATTGCCCAAGAAGCCCCGAAAATTTGGCAGCATCTGTGCCCGGAGTCCCAACGCCACTTCGATCGCGTGCAAGCCCTGTTGAGCGAATTGGGAATCCCCTATCAACTCAATCACCGCTTGGTGCGCGGTTTGGATTACTACACCCACACCGCCTTTGAAATCATCTCCGACGACTTAGGCGCGCAAGCCACGGTTTGCGGTGGGGGTCGCTATGACAATTTAGTGGCGCAACTCGGCGGACAGGATACCCCCGCCGTGGGTTGGGCGATCGGGTTAGAACGATTAATTATCCTGCTGCAACAACTGCACGAGTCGCCGAAATCTTCCCTGGATTTTTATGTGGTCTCCAGAGGCGACGCCGCCGAAGCCAACGCCCTGTTACTCGCCCAAAAACTGCGTCACGCTGGGTTTAGTGTGGAACTCGACTTTAGCGGGAGCGCTTTTGGCAAACAATTCAAACGAGCCGATCGCTCCGGCGCAGCCGCTTGTTTGATTTTAGGTTCCGAAGAAGCCGCCAATCGCACCGTACAAATCAAGTGGTTGGCCAGCCAAGAGCAAATTCAACTATCCCAAGCTGAATTACTGCAAAAAACCGACGAATTGCGGCAGCAGTTGGAGAATTTTAAACAATAATAAATTGCAGGTGGGTGTTTGCCCACCTTTTTTTGCGATCGCCCCTCCCCCCTATCCACCCACAGGGGATTGACCACCCGCATTCGCCACAATCCCATTCCCACAAACATCACTGGCTTTTGTTGTATCATTGGCCAAAGGAGAAGTCCGAGGCCGCTGTGCAGGGGGGCGAGGGTCTGCCTCGTCACTCAATAAAAAAACAAAAAGCAAGAGCGCTTGGCATAGGCTTTCGCGCCTCGGTTTCTCCCAACAAATGAACATGTCTAGAAACCCGTTTTCTAACGGTCGTCAATTGTTTGCTCGATATTTTAAACCGTTTTTTTTTGTAAAAAAAATATACCCTTTTTCCTGGCGGTAAAATATTATGTATTGCCCAATGAAACTTGACTGCAAGGCAATGACTGGAGAAATCCACCACTGCCCCAATCTTGAGGAATGTTTGTCCAATTCTCCCCTAGATAGAATGGAGGCACTGCGTCTGTATTTTCTCAATCAGGGGATGAAGCTGGAGGCAATAGGAATCGACGAAGGGAAAACCGAGGAGGATTGGGACAGTCTCATGGAACCGTCCCCCACACCCTTTAGTTATAACTGGCACAGTGAAATCCGCGATCGGATTATTTTTGGCACCGAGATTTCCTGGGAGAGCCAATGCGGCGATATTAAATATTTCGATTTCCTGTCTCGGGGGCAATTGCAACAATTAACCGCCCAAAAGTTTGCCGATCCAGCCTCCCGGCAAAATTTGTCCCCCACCATTGCCGAATTTCTCGCGTTTGCCCGCGTCCAAGCCAGCAAAGGATTTGAATTTAATTTTATTGGGTATGCGGTGAGTCCGTTGCGCGAAGATTATCGCGTCAGCGTGGATGGAATGGTGTTTGAGGGAAATTGTTCGTTTCAGTTAATATCCGAGTTCAATGATTTTGCCGGCGATGCTGACGAAATCGACATTCAACCAAATTATCTGCGCGCCTGGTGGGATTAGTTGGCAGTGGAGTTGACAGTGTTATGATAGACTCCATCGGGAAGCAGACCGATACTGATTGCGGCAAGCTGGCATGAAATCAACTGGCCGCAAACGGTCTCGAATCCCTCGGGCAATCACTACCTGTGCCGCAATCGATGGAACACTGGGAATTTCTGATACAGAAAAAGGGCGATCGCAGTTGGCTGCCTCTAGAAACCCCCGAAGTGGAAGTTCTAGAGGGACGCTATCGCATGGTGGCGCGTTCTGGGCGCAGCAACGCCCCGGTGGAAATTCGCGCCATCTATCAATCCTTTGAAGAGTTCCCCCCGAAGCGACGAGTGCAAAAGCGCACCACGCGAACCAATGGGGAAGGCTTGATGGCGGTGATTCCTTTTACGCGCCTCAAACCGGGAATTTGGGAGTTTAGCTGCATCGATAGCCCCACCTCCGTGCATTCGGTGCGAATCGAAGTGTTGCCCATCGAAAGCGATGAGGACCTCCCCTTGCATCCCACCGACAGCGAGTCGGAAGCCCCGGAGGCGCAACCCCCCGCCAGCACTCCGGAAATGGCGGAGGATGCGGTGGCGAGTTCGGGGGAAACTGAGGCGATCGCATCACCCACGGATGAGGTGTCGAACCGGAATATCGCCCCCGTCAGCGCCTCCACCGAGGACGCCGATTCCTCATCGGAAGCGCCGCAGATGTGGGAAGATGCTGTGGCTACAGGGGAGGAAACGGCGGCGATCGCCTCTCCTACGGATGAGGAGTCGAACCCATACATAGCGCCAGTCAGCGCCTCCACCGAGGAAAGCGAACTACCACCACCACCAGAACCGCCAGAAAATGCCACCCCAGACCAGCCAGAGGTCACGCAATCCCCGGAATCGGCATCGCGGAAGGGGAGTACCTGGGGCAAGTTGTACGCTTTTCCCACCCACCTCACCGGGCAACCCGTCACTTTAGAGGGAGCCGCCTCAGAAGCGGTTATGCCGATCTCAGGGGTGGCGAGGGAAGACAGAGAAACCGGCGATCGCAACTCAGACCCTCCCGCAGAAGAAACCTCCACCGAGGAAACCCCAGAAGTTGCCTCCGCCAATCCCATCCCCTCCGTCGCTTCCAACCGTCCACCGCTTCCCCCTCTCAACCTGACCCTGGCACGGGAAACCTATATGGTGAAATGGGGAGAAGCATTCGAGCTAGAAGGTCACATCGACCTCGCAGAAGAAGGGGAAGAGATCGCCCTGTCTGGGTTGGAATTGCGCGTGAGCCTGCAAAATCCGCAGACGGGGGAACGCCTGGGGCAAGTTGAACAACCCCTCGCCAACCAAATAACGCCGATGAGTTTTGTCTGTCCCGTGGAGATTCCGGCACAGAGCAAGACCCATTTGATTTTGGGAGAGGTCAGCCTGTGCCAGGTGGCGGGGGAAGTGGTACAGACGCGATCGTTTACGATTACCGCAGATGTGCAAGAGCTGCTCGGGGCGATCGCCAGCGACTTCCAGGAAGAGCAACTCTTAGAGGGGTCGCCAGAATACCGTCAAAAGCACAATCTAGAAGAGATTGACGCTTCGTTTGACGAAATTATCGACACGATTAAAAAGAGTCAGCCGCTCTCGTTTGAATCGGCTCCCAAGGAGTTTCTCCCCCCGCAAATTGTTAAGCCCCAGGCGCGATCGCTTTCCCCGAAACCCCTGGATTTGCCTAGTTTTCCGCGTCCTCAGCCCCAACCGAGCACCCCGGAGAAGTCTGCGGAGGCGCGTAAGGCGTCACCAGAGCGCCCGGAGGAGAAAGAGACCGCAGGGGTGGGGGAACGGATAGAGTCGCCCCCAGAAAGCGAACCGAAAGCAGGGTCAGAGGCGATCGCGCCGCCCCAGGAAGCAGCGGAAACCTCAGCAGCGACGCCGGTGGAGGAAACAATGCCCGGGGAGTCGGAAGCGACTCCCGTAGATTCGGCATTTGAGTCGTTGAACTTGGAGGAACGGTTTTTCTCCCGGTTGAATGCGTTAGCGAGCGATCGCGAGTTGTCAGAATGGCTGAAAATTAATTTTTCCCCCCAGGAAACCCCCTCAGACAGTGAGGAGATTGAGGAAGTGGCGCGAGAGTCAGATGCACTGGCGGAGGATTCCGGGGAAGTTCTGCCAGCACAAGAGCAGGCGATCGCCCCAGAAGAGGAAGCCCAAGAGTCAGGGCCGATTGTGCTTGAGCCAATCGACTGGGAAGCGCAAGAAATTGTGGTGGATGATGAGTTGTCTGAAGTGGGTTCCGAGTCGGGGGGGATCCCTACCGGTGCGGATGAGTCTGTTGCCCAGCAGTTCTTGTTGCCCGAAAACGAGCCGGTGCCAACCCCGGAACTTTACCTTCCCAAGGGAGAACTGACCTCAGGGCGATCGGTGAAAGTGGCGGTCCGACTCCCGCAGATCCAGCCTCGGATTTATGTGAAGTTATGGTTGCACGATCGCCAAAGTCGCACCATTTTGGATGGCCCACACTGGTTGACCGAATTTTGGCCCACGGGAATGGGAGATGTGGAAGGGACGAAAGAGTTGCTCGTTCCCTATGGCAGTTTAGAGGTCCAGTTTGAAGCGATCGCGGTGGAAGTGCAGACCCAGCGCGAAAGCCATAAAGTATCCGTCGATCGCGCGATTTCCCCGCCTCGTCCCCCCAATTTGCCTTTGGGCGATTTCTGAAGCTTAACCCTTCCGAGGACAATTGATACCGCCTCCGGGGGTTCATTGTCTGCTCTTAATTCTTAATTCTTCATAAAAATACCGCCTCGATCGGGTCGAGAGGCGGTATTTTTGTCCGTAGGGTAATCCTGGCCATCCCTTGCCAAAAACCCTTATTCCCCGCTCCGAAGAGACGGGGTGAGGGGTTTGGGGTAAAGTTAAAACCACCTACATGGATGGAGGGGGTTAGGGATATCCAGCTACGGTTAGGTCGCCCATTAGGGTGTCGATTTGCAATTTTAATCTAGGGTTGAGAATGGGCGGTTAAAGTAGGGTGGCATTCTACAGAGAAGAGCCAACCCCAACATAAGAACCGTAGAAAAACAGACCGACAACGGCGATGATGCCTAAGCCAGCGATCGTGGCTACAACCCACAACGGAAGTCTTCCGCTTCCAGACATAGAATTTTCCTCCCCTGTTATAAAACAACGAATTTGGTGACTTGATTTCACGTACTCCTGAAGCCCCTGCAAGGGATGGGGTGCAGGGTAATTTGCACCTGCAACATCAGAATTCCAAACCTTTCCACTACAGGATAGAAGCCTGTTTGAGAAAGGGAAAGGCGGGTTGCCGCTGAATGGAAGTTGCCCGACTTGATGGAGGCATAGAGAATGAAAAACGGCTTTTCATCCCATCCCCGGTAGGCAAACTGGGTGCTTCTGTGGAGTTAGTTGAAAAAGTAGCTAGAGAATAGGATACCGAGAACGAAAACCAGCAGCAAACCTAGGTATAGAGAAGTACGGTTAAGTTCAACCGGCTGCTTATTCGGATTAGGAATACGAGTTGGCATGAGAAACTCCTATCGTTGAATGAATTGCATTGCCGCGATCGCGCCCAAAAAGAACACGGTGGGAACAGCCAGGGTATGGACCGCCAGCCAGCGAACGGTAAAAATCGGATAAGAAATGGGTTCGTTAGGATTATTGCTTGTCATAATTAGGCACCTCCGTGACTGACTACTTAACCTCTAACCGATCGATTTCTTGCTTGGCGTTCAAACGATCCTGAACGATCGGTAATTCCAGACGTTCTTGGGTGAAATATTCGTTAGGTCTTGGCGTGCCAAACACGTCATAAGCCAAGCCCGTGCTGACAAACAGCCAGCCGGCGATAAACAGTGCCGGAATGGTGATGCTGTGAATCACCCAATAGCGAATGCTGGTAATAATATCCGCGAACGGACGTTCTCCAGTGGATCCTCCAGCCATTGATTAGTCCTCCTGTGACAAAAGTTCCAACGTTAATTTCTATGATACTTTCCTTGTGAAAGAGCCACAAGTCATATGCATCAAGGTACCAGAACCCAAAACGGGGGAATGCGATCGCATTTGTACCGTCGTTTCTGGTAAATCTAGGCCGTTTCTGGCATGTCCTTGTATTTCAGGATAATGCCTCGCTGGCCGATTACAAAACCCTTTTCTGGGTTCAAAAATACAATCTTGTAAAAGTTGGAGGGAACCTTTTCCAACTGGCGGTCTTTTTTCCAGGTTTTGCCCCCATCAACGCTGCGGAGTAAATTGCCGCTACCGCCACCGACCCAAATTTCGTCAGGAGTGCGGTAGGCTAAATCGAGCAATCCCCAGCTTGTGGACAACTCTGGATAAATTGGGTCACTCCAGGTGTCTAGATCCGTGGGGTCGCTAAATTGAACTTGACCCCCCCGGGCGAGCATCCAGAGACGGCCCTCGGCGGTAAAGCCCATATTTTGAATGCGCCGAGAACTATTGCGGTTATGGGGTTCCCAGGAATTCATCCCCGGTTCCCAGATGGAGTAGAAATTGCCTCGGGAGGAGACGGCGACATATTTGCCCTCAGGCGATCGCTGGATATTGCGGATCGCACCCACCGCCTCTTGCACCATTGCTTGCCAGGTTTTACCGCCATCTTGCGTGCGGTAGATCGCCCCCACATTGGTGGTCATTTCCGCCGAGTTCGAACCGAGTGCCACGATGCTCAGGGGTTCCCCGGGCAACTTCTCGCTCAATTGAACTCGTTCCCAAGATTTACCTTCATCGTCGGTATGCAGCAAGATAGAAGGTTCGCCGACGATCCAGCCTTCTTCATCGGCAAAACTGACAGCACTCAAGCGATACCGTTTGTCGTCGAGACTGAGTGTTTTCACCTCCCAAGTTTCGCCGCCATCGGTAGTTTCTAACACAGTGGCTTTACTGCCGACCAACCATCCATGCTGGAGATTGTCGGTAAACGTAATGTCGTTTAGATTAACATCTGTTGGCAACGAGATGACTTCCCAAGGGTTGTCACCGAGGGACGGGACACTAGAACACCCGACACACAACAGCACAACCGTCAGTAATGCAACAAATCGTTTCAAACCGTTTAATATCGAGTCCATTACTTGCTCTATGTGGAATGTGAATCGTCCCGGATCTTACACCCCGGAGCGAAAGGGAGCGCAAGGGCGCGATCGCCGTGAACCAAGCCACCAGCGCGATCGCTGCCCACCTATTCTCAGGGGTCAAACCCCCACAAGCTTCCCTGTGCCACTCACCGGGCGCAGGCGATCGCCCAGTTCTTTAGCGTAAGCCATACAGGCTCAGAAAGAACAAAATTCCTGCCCCTAAGCCACCAAAAATCAGCAAGCTTTTCTGAGTTGGGGTTAGAGTATTTACCCCGAACCCGTAGGCGTAATTTTCCTTAAACCCAGAGGCTGTACCTTTCGGGCCGATATTGCTAAATTGTGAAGGCCGTGCCCCACACACTGGGCAGCGCCAATTGCGCGGTAACTCTTTGAACGGCACTCCAGGCTGAACCTTACGGCCATCGCCTTTCTCTGGCTCGTAAACGTAGCCGCAGGCGCGGCATTCATACCGGTCTAGCGGTTGAGGTTGAGCGGCTTGGTCGGTACTCATGATAACCTCCGATACGTTTGGAAACCCCCGTGCTTTAGCCGGGGGAGGAAAAACGAACGTGCGGCTTTAGCC
>NZ_JAYFEQ010000320.1:0-349 GCF_055795085.1 Phormidium sp. CCY1219
CTTTTATGACTGGATTTAGGTGCTTGATTAGTGCGTATTGTGGGGCTGTTTTATGAGCCTTTATAACCGCCTTAATCCCCTTGTAGTGTTCCTTGACTGACTTCTTACTTGGCTTTATGTTGAGTTGGAATAGCCGCTTTCCCCCCATGCCAATATTCGTGGCCCTGTATTTGCCAACTGTGTAATGACGGATATTAAAACCTAAAAAGTCAAAACCTGGTTCTACCCCTTCTTCTGAGAATTCATGGGTATGACAGATTCTTGTCTTTTCTGGCTTAAGCTTTAATCCAACTTGTTTAAGCCATTGTTCAATCAGGTCTCGGGCTTCTAGTATGACTTCTTTGTGCGG
>NZ_JAYFEQ010000321.1:0-241 GCF_055795085.1 Phormidium sp. CCY1219
ACCTAAATCCAGTCATAAAAGGATGGAGTAACTATTACAGCACAGTAGTATCCAAGGAAATTTACTCCAAACTCGACCATATGGTTTGGGTAGCTTTAAGGGCATGGACAGTATCAAGATGTGGGAAAGCGTCCATCGGTAAGCTCAGAAAGTATTACCATAAAGGAGCCAATGGAAACTGGACGTTTCAAGCGCAAGATGGGTTAAGACTGCTAACACACGCAGAAACTCCTATCAAGCG
>NZ_JAYFEQ010000322.1:0-305 GCF_055795085.1 Phormidium sp. CCY1219
TTCTACAGGAAGGTCTGTTTGAGACAAAGCCCGATACAACGCCCATCGAGTTGAGTTGACGGCAGCAGCATCCTTGAGTGGGCGCTGGTCCTTCGACAGAATCTCGTTCAGTAATTCCGGTTCCTTTTTTAGGAATTGCTCCACAGGCTTATTTCTCTTTCTCTGATTACACTTAACGCAAGACAGAGTAAGGTTGCTAATTCGGTTACTCCCCCCTTTGGATTTGGAGTGAATATGCTCGACTTCGAGAGGCACATTTTCTTGGCTGCAGTAGAGACAACATCTACCCCATTTCTCTAGAAGGT
>NZ_JAYFEQ010000323.1:0-39427 GCF_055795085.1 Phormidium sp. CCY1219
CAGCTAAATCTGGATTGAAAGCACGGTAGAAATTGGCATCGAATAAATTAACAGCCATTGGGAATTTCTCCTATAAAATGGGGGCATGGTGGGCATTACCCTGGTGGATCTGCCTGTTGGGGGTTCCCAGGAGGAGGGTGGCGGGTGGCTACCCTACGTCTGTAGTGGGGCGATCGCCGAGCAATTATGCACCTCAAATTATGCTGTGGCGAATCGATTCCCCCTATGATTGGCTTTGGCGGTCAATATGCCAATTATTTCCCGAAATCAAGCGATTGTCCAGTCGGAAAATGTCGGAAAATGTCGGCAGTTTGGCAACCCGGAAATGCCGATTTAGTCGGAAAATGTTAGAAAAAGTCACGGGCAGTGGGAAAATGTGGGAAAATGTCGGGTATAATGCATCCCATACCACTCAATCACGGAGCAATGAACGTACAAGAGGTTTTAAATGTTGCCGATCGCTTGGTGTTTGCCAAGACGGGAAAACACATTGACACGCTGCAAGAAGCTATTCTGCGGGGAACCTTGGAAGGTGAGACCTACGGGACAATTTCCCATCGCGCTCACTGCAGCGAGGGTCACGCTAGGGATGTGGGAGCCAAATTATGGAAAATCCTCTCCGATGCTTTAGGGGAACCAGTCACCAAATCGAACTTACGTTCTACCCTCGATCGGTTCGAGTTTTCTCATCCTTCCAATCTCCGCGATTTTGTGCAAATTAGTAAATTTAGCACTTGTGCTGAAAGTCCACATCCGGCGGAGATTCCCTACCCCGCATCCAACCCAACCTCAACTGGGGAGGAAGCAATGGAGAAACCGAAACCGGTTCGGGATTTGGCAGAAATGCCGGATATGGCGGTATTTTACGGGCGGGAGGCGGAGTTGGCGACCCTGAAACAGTGGATTTTGTACGAAAGAACTCGCTTGCTGTTGTTGCGCGGGTTGAGTGGGATTGGCAAAACGGCGTTGGCGGTGCAACTGGTACAACAAGTGATGGGTGAATTTGATGCAGTGGTATGGCGCAGTCTGCGGCGATCGCCTTCTCTGGAAGGGTTATCGGATTCCCTGATTCGGGGGTTGTCGCGGTTGAACCTTTTTGGTGCGAATACCGCCACGCCCACGGAAACTGGCGCGGGTGAGTTAGCGGGGTCAGTGTCGAATCCCTTATATACCAAAAATAGCGATCGCACCTCGATGCTTTTCCCCTATTTGCGACAGGCGCGCTGTTTGATTATCCTAGATGATATCCATTGTATTTTAGCCGAATCTGAGTTTGCCGGAAAGTACCGCAGCGGCTATGAAAATTATGGCGTATTTTTCCAACAATTGGCGGAATTATCCCATCACAGTTGCCTGTTGCTTCTTGGGTGGGAACCGCCGCGAGAAATTGCGGCATTGAAAGGGAAAAATGCCCCGGTGCGCGGGTTACAATTAGGGAGTTTGGGTGCGGCGGCGCAGAATATTTTGCGGGATAAAGGATTGGTAGAAATGGAGAATGCAGCGGCGCTGATTGAGGCGTATCAAGGCAACCCCTTGTGGTTAAAAATTGTGGCCACGATGATTCAGGATTTATTTGATGGCAGTGTGGCGGATTTTTTCAGATACGAACCCCGCTGCTTGGGAGAAGATTTGCGCGCAGTTTTAGACCGGCAATATCGGCGCTTGTCTGAGGCGGAAAAAACGGTTATTTTAGCTCTGGCAACTAAGTCGGATGCGGTGTCGGTGGGTCAATTCGTGGAGTCTAAAACGGGGTCGTTTCCAGGGGGATTCAATACCTTGCAATCGTTAGAACGGCGCTGCTGGATTGAAAAATCGCGATCGCAATTTTCCCTGGCGTTGGTGCTGAAACAGTACGTGCAAACTCGGACTTCACAACCGTTGGTTTGAGCCAGTGGCGGGCAATTTCAGGGGAGGCTGGGTGAATTATGCCTATATATAGGGCAGCCACTATTTCCTATTATGAATAATAGGGCAAAGGCAGTGAAGTTGTCAAGGGGGGGGTGGGAGAAAAAAGTTACCGCGCGCCGAGGTAGAGAAGGGCGATCGCAGTCTGGCAGGAAAGCCTCACATTACCTCGCGTTCCTCGCGAACCATTGGGGTGGAGTGAGGGGAAGAAGACTCGCGCTTCACATAACCGGACATGACGGCATGTTGTAAATCCATCAAGGTATCTAATTCCGAGACACTACAGGATCCTTGGAAAAGCAGAGCGAGTTTCGCTTCAGTATCGGCACTGAGATAGCCGCTACGCAACACCTGCTGGATGAGTTGACGAATCATAGTTTCCTCAGACATAGGACAAACTTACCGAACCCGACAGTATTGAGTATGGCTGAGTGAAAGCGATCGCGCAGTGATGCGAGTCCAGAGGGTTTGGCGATCGTCTCCCTGGGAGGGATGCGATCGCGAAACTGCACCCCCTGTGACGAGAATCACTGCGAGTTGGGGAGGGGGGATGAGATAGCGACTGTTTCCACCCCTGCACCTTGACTCTTGCACCACAGTTAGCTAAAATAGGCGGAGATTTATAATGGATAAATCTGCCAAAAAAGCTATAATGTAAAAGCACGCCGTCGTGCCCAACTTGCAGATAGACCAATCAATTGCTCTATCGGTTTGAAGGCTGAGGCAATCTCGCGGAAAAAGTTGCAATTCATTCAACTGACCGCCAGAACCGTCAGCCCAACCCCAGTCCCCCACCCAGAAAGCAAGCCACACTGGATGAACTGAGTGTTTCAATCGCCGAATCAGACCACAGCACAGGGAACGAACAAACGGCTGTTAGCCCGGATTGGATTAACAGCATCAGCCAGAGATTGTCCCGCAGAACATGGGCGGGAGGCGATCGCGGCGGTTTCCCTATCCTCCCGTTCAGTGAGAGGATCCCCTGACGGCAAGCGGGGAGTGCAATCCCGCCAGAGATAACCCGGCGCGCGCAGGGGAAGGAAATGGATTGCAACCTGGGATCCAAACCAAGCGCGCCGCTACACTTTGTAGTGAGGATTACAAATTTCGCTGAAATTCGCACATTATTAAGGGCAAACCGAGCGGAAATTCAGACCGATCTCCTCCCAAGGAGGGTTGACAGGCGATTGTGCAATCGAGTAGATGTGGCAACAAGACAAATGGCAGGGGGCATCCGAGAAAAATGCATAGCCGTAACCCTTGGCACGCGCGCCATTGCGGCACCTAAACTGCATGAAGCAAGACGGCTAATCCCCCTACGAGATTACGGATCTCGCTACTCCCTGGCCACTCAAATAGAGATACCTTGATAACAGGACATACACAAAACTTTACAGTTAACGGACTAAGCTCATGTTTGAATATTTCACAGAAAAAGCCATAAAAGCGATTATGCTGGCCCAGCAAGAGGCACGCCGCCTCGGTCATAACTTTGTGGGCACCGAGCAAATCCTTTTAGGGTTGATTGCAGAAGGCACCGGCATTGCGGCGCAGGTGCTAAAAACAATGGGCGTCAATCTCAAAGATGCCCGAATGGAAGTGGAAAAAATCATCGGTAGGGGCAGCGGCTTCGTCCCTGCCGAAATTCCCCTCACCCCACGCGCCAAGAGCATTCTAGAGCAATCCCTGCAAGAAGCCAGCCAACTGGGACATACCTACATCGGTACCGAACACCTACTTTTGGGGCTAACCGCTTCCCGGGAAGGGGTCGCGGTGAAAGTGCTGGAAAAATTTGGCGTAGATCCCGACCAAATCCGCAAAGAAGTGGTTCGCAGGGTTGGAGAAAACCCACCGCCGGCGGAAGTTGCCGCCCGAGGGGGAACGCGACGGCGTTCCGGATCGGATAAAACCCCACAACTGAACGAATTTGGCGTCAACCTGACCCAACGGGCGGAAGAAGGAAAGCTCGACCCGGTGGTGGGACGCGCCAAAGAAATCGAACGCATCATCCAAATATTGGGACGACGCACCAAAAACAATCCGGTGTTGGTGGGGGAACCAGGGGTGGGTAAAACCGCGATCGCCGAAGGATTGGCTCAGCGGATCGCCAAAAAAGATATCCCCGACATCCTGGAAAACAAACAGGTGTTTACCCTAGATATGGGCTTGCTGATTGCCGGCACCCGCTTCCGGGGCGATTTCGAGGAACGCATCAAAGCGATTTTAGAAGAAGTGCGCTCCTCGGGTAACGTGATTCTGGTGATTGACGAAATCCACACCCTAGTCGGGGCGGGTTCCCTAGAAGGGGGCATGGATGCCGCCAATCTGCTCAAACCGGCTTTAGCCCGAGGCGAATTGCAGTGCATTGGCGCAACCACCCTGGATGAATACCGCAAGCATATCGAACGGGATGCCGCATTAGAGCGTCGTTTCCAACCGGTGATGGTGGGAGAACCAACCATCGAGGAAACCGTGGAGATTCTGTTTGGTTTGCGCTCTCGCTACGAAGAGCACCATCGGCTAACCATTGCGGATGAAGCCTTGGATGCCGCCGCCAAACTGTCCGAGCGCTATATCAACGATCGCTTCTTGCCCGATAAGGCGATCGACTTAATCGACGAAGCCGGTTCTCGGGTGCGGTTGCGGAACTTCAAACAACCGCCCGCCGTGAAAAAGGCCAAGCAACAACTGGCACAAGTCAGCAAAGAAAAAGACACCGCCGCCCGGGAACAGGACTTCGAGAAAGCCGGGGAATTGCGCGATCGCGAATTAGAACTGCAACAAGAAGTAGCAGACCTGATCGAACGGGATAAAGAAGCCGAAGCCAACGCCGAAAGCCCGGTGGTCACCGCCGAAGACATCGCCCAAATTGTCGCCTTCTGGACCGGCGTGCCCGTGAGCAAACTCACCGAAACCGAATCCGAGAAACTCCTGCTCATGGAAGGCACCCTGCACGAGCGCGTCATCGGTCAAGAAGAAGCCGTTACCGCCGTGTCTCGCGCCATCCGCCGCGCCCGCGTGGGCCTGAAAGACCCCAACCGCCCGATCGCCAGCTTTATCTTCTCCGGACCGACTGGTGTGGGTAAAACCGAGCTGACCAAATCTCTGGCGACTTATTTCTTCGGATCCGAAGAGGCAATGATCCGTCTGGATATGTCCGAATTCATGGAACGCCATACCGTCTCCAAACTCATCGGTTCGCCTCCGGGATTCGTGGGATACGATGAAGGCGGACAACTCACCGAAGCCGTGCGCCGTCGTCCTTATACCGTGATTCTGTTCGACGAAATCGAAAAAGCGCACCCGGATGTGTTCAACATGCTACTGCAAATCCTGGAAGACGGTCGCCTCACCGATGCCAAGGGTCGCACGGTAGACTTCAAGAATACCTTGCTGGTGATGACCTCGAATATCGGGTCGCGCGCGATCGAAAAAGGTGGCAGCGGTTTGGGCTTCGAGTTCTCTGATGACGCCACTGACGCGCAGTACCAACGCATTCGCAACTTGGTGAATGAAGAACTGAAGCAATACTTCCGCCCCGAATTTCTCAACCGGGTTGACGATATTATCGTCTTCCAACAGTTGACCAAAGACGAGGTGAAAGAAATCGCCGAAATCATGTTGCGCGATGTGTTCAGCCGCCTGATCGAAAATGGTATCGACTTGCAAGTTAGCGATCGCTTCAAAGAGCGGTTAGTGGAAGAAGGGTACAACCCCAGCTACGGTGCCCGACCCTTACGCCGCGCGATTATGCGCTTGCTCGAAGATAATCTAGCCGAAGCTATGCTCTCCGGTGAGATTCAAGACGGCGATACCGTGCATATCGATATTGACGAGAACAATGAGGTACAAGTGCAATCGGTAGAACGGCGATCGCTCATTCCCCACACCGTTGGGTAATCTTCTCTCAAATTAATCCGTAGGGTGGGCATTGCCCACCTTTTTTTGTGTTATCTCGTTTGCAGGCGATAACCTCGGGAAAAAGGTTCGAGGGAGGGTGTATTTATCCGCTAAACTATTAAATTGCCCAACCGTTCAACTGAGGTCAAACCAATCTCGTGGAGCACAACCCACCACTCACCGCAGTGGAATTATTTGCCGGCATCGGCGGCTTTCGCCTGGGGATGGAATCCGCCCAAATTCAAACCCTGTGGGCGAACGATATCAGTGAATTAGCTTGCCAGGTTTATCAAAGTAACTTTGGCGAGGATGCCATTGTCTTGGGGGATATCAATCGCATCCCCCTCGCAGACCTTCCCAAAACGGATATTTTAGCCGCCGGTTTCCCTTGTCAACCCTTTAGTCCGGCGGGGAAAAAACAAGGGGTCACAGACCGATTGAGAGGCACCTTATTCGAGCGGATTGTGGAAATCCTGGACAACAAGCAACCGCAGTATTTCTTCTTGGAAAACGTCAAGCGGATGCTAACGATGGAAGGGGGATATCACTTTCAAACCATCTTAGACGCCCTCTCGGAATTAGACTACTTCATTGAGTGGCGGATTGTCAATACCCTGAGCTTTGGAATTCCGCAAAACCGCGATCGCCTATTTATTTTCGGCACAAAGGTACCCGAGGCGGGGAGTTTTTTCCAGATGCTAGAAACCTATTCGGTGTTTTTAACTCAAAATGATGTAGAATCTTTACCCGCAGCAGACCGGGAACTCCCGGGCTATCTCACCCCAATTTTGCCCGGAAAAACCAAAAACCACCACTGGGGAATTGCCTATGGGAAAAAAATGTACGCCCAGCCCCTTTCTCCCCTACCGGATATCAAACCGCGAAAGAAACTGAGAGATATTCTGCAACCCGAATCGCAAGTGGATTCGCAGTTTGATTTTACCGCAGAAACTTGGAAACGGATCGAGCAAAGTAAAGCCGTGAATCGCTATTGTAATGGGGTGGAAATCCTGTACAATCAAGGCGGAGGAGCGCGGTTGGGTTATACGATTTTTGGCATTAATGGGATTGCCTCAACCCTGACGGCATCCACCTCCCGACATTACGAACGATATCGCGTCGGGGATAAATTTCGCCGATTAACAAATGTGGAGTATGCACGGTTAATGGGCTTTCCAGATGATTGGTGTCGGGTAGCGAGAGTGTACGACCAATATCGGTTATTTGGAAATGCGATCGCGCCTATTTGCGTGCAGTGGGTTTGTCAGCGCATCGGTCACAAAACTGTCAAGTTTCAACACCCAATTTTGCCAAACTTTCGGGTGGACACTGCCCAGATTACCCCCTGATTTTATCACCTAAAATAGATTTCATTAAAAGTTTTATCTATGTACTCGGGCAAAAATAATTGCAGTGGGGAGGGTGGGCAGTTCCATCCCAGGAGGTGTCGCTCGCAACTCATTCAAGGAACTGCCCACCCTACAAAACTCAAAAATGGATGTGCAATTTATTGTGCATGACTGCTTACGATTCAATTGGCTTTCCGTAGGTACAGGGCATTTTACTATGCTTTATCTTGGTAAAATTTTAAGAGTTTTAGGGTGGGCAATGCCTGTAACTGTAACAGATAAAGTGGTAAAATATTAGGAGGCTCTGCCTCCTAATTGGCATTCCCAGGCTGAGCCAGGGAACGAGTTAGCAGGGAGGGTCAATTAACGGGGACTAAAGCTGATGTGATAGATAGAACTTTTTGACTTGTTCAAAGTTTTAATAACTTCACCCTGGGAATTCCAGAACTTGATGGTGTTATCTTCACTAGCCGAGGCCAAAGTTTTACCATCGGGGCTAAAGGTGACGCTATAAACGAAATTTTTATGCGCTTTTAAGGTTTGAATTAAGGTGCCATCTAACGCGCTCCAAATTTTAATCGTTTTGTCGGCACTGGCGGAGGCGATCGCATTGCCATCGGGACTAAAACAGACATCCAAAACCGCATTTTCATGGCCTTGTAACGTTCTCACAGTGCCATTGCGGCCCCAAGAAATATCCCGCACCCAGAGTTTCACGGTACCGTCGCGACTTCCGGAAACCAGCTTATTGCCATCGGCGCTAAAATTAACGCGATAAACCCTATCCTCGTGACCTTCTAAGGTTCTCAGACAAATGCCGTCAAATTGCCAGAGTTTGACGGTGGAATCAGCGCCTGCTGTGGCAATGAGTTCGCCATTGGGCATAAAACTGAGGCCAAAGAGTCCGGCAGATTGACGTTTTATCGAGTTAATTAATTTGCCGTCGCGTCGCCAAAATTTCAGGGTTTTATCGGCACTGACGGAAGCAATTCGGTCGCCTTTTTCGCTAAAGGCGATACCAAAAACTTCGGCTTTATGACCTTTGATGGTAGTAATTAAGGTGCCATCGCGTCGCCAAAGGTTGATGGTTTTATCGGCACTTGCAGAGGCGATCGCGTCACCATCGGGACTGAAGCAAACCCATAAGGCGCTAGCTTTATGCCCTTGGAGGATATTTTGCAATTTGCCGTCGAGTTGCCAGAGTTTGATGGTATTATCGGCGCAGGCGGCGGCGATCGCCGGTGGAGTTTGAGTCGAGGAAAACATAGAGGAAAACGGATAAATGGGGAAGAACCAAGGATGAAACGGTGAGTGTTCAAGTCTTGATTCTCGAGTTTGACAGAGGAGTTATCCTCTATGGTAGCGGATGCGCTCGTACAGAGACGAAATAGGAATGGGGATTTTATGTTGCTAACCACTGAATTGCGATGGTTTTACCCAGGGACGCCACCGGAAAAGGTAACGCATTGGTTCAAAGAACATGCGCCGGGGGAAGTGCTGGGGACGCCAGAAACCCGGGAAGACTTGTATTTGGTGATTCCGGGGGCGGATTATCTGAATGTGAAATTGCGACACGATCGCTTGGAAATCAAGTGGCGACAAGAGATATTGGGGGTGGAACAGGTTGGCGATCGCTGGTCCGGGCAGCTTGAAAAATGGGGCAAATGTATTTGTGAAGAGTTATCGGCGCAGGTTCCGGAAAATGCGGTAGAAACCGGTACTTGGGTGGGGGTGGAAAAAACGCGATCGCAGCGGACCTATCATTTCCTCGGTGACTCCGTAGAATCGGTGAGGGAAAATCAGTGGGTTCCGCAAGGGTGTAATGTAGAATTGACCCAAGTAAAAGTGCGCGATCGCCACTGGTGGTCTGTGGGTTTAGAAGCATTTGGCGAGGCGGAATCGTTGTGGAAAAATCTGCAAATGACCGCACAATTGGTGGGGGAATCTTATGGCGAAGAACCGGCTTTTTTACCGCAAAATTCTTTTGCCTATCCCCACTGGTTGTCGGTGGTTTTGACCGCTTAAACTCTCGGGGAGAATCTCGCTGGGGAAGGCGGTTTTGGGTGTGATTCCCAGGGCGGAAAATCTACCCGGGGTTTTTCGCGATCGCCGATCGGGAAAAAGGGAAGTGCGGGGTTATCATTAGAAGTGTGAAAACCCAGGAAAACCGAGTTTTCTAGCAAGAAAAAACCCTGGGAGTCTGTGGCGGTGGCGAATCGCCAATCGCCGCTCAACCCGAGATAAAGATTCGGCATCGGAGCTGGGGGAAGGTATGATAAAGAGGACGGGAATACTAACCGATTTTGCCGCGATCGCCGATCTAGATTGGAGTCGCGAGTTGATTACAATTTAAGAAAGGGTAAATAAGGAGTGAATCTATGCAACCGAATAATCCGAATCAGTTTACAGAAAAAGCCTGGGGGGCGATCGCCAAAACCCCCGATATCGCCAAGCAAGCGAACCAGCAGCAAATCGAAAGCGAGCATTTGATGAAATCTTTGCTCGAGGGCGATGGAATTGCGGCGAGCATTTTCAGCAAAGCGGGGGTAAACGTGGTGCAGATGCGCGATCGCACCGAACAGTTTATCGACCGCCAGCCCAAAGTGAGCGGAAACAGCAGCTCAGTATATCTCGGTCGCAGTCTCGACACATTGCTCGATCGCGCTGAGGAGTACCGCAAAGAGTATAAAGACGAGTTTATCTCCGTCGAACATCTGATTTTTGGCTTTCTCAAAGATGACCGTTTTGGGAAAGGGCTATTCCAAGAATTTCAACTGAATGAAAGCAAACTGAAAAATACTATCGCACAAGTGCGGGGGAATCAAAAAGTGACCGATCGCAATCCTGAAGGCAAATACGAAGCCCTAGAAAAATACAGTCGCGACCTCACCCAAGCGGCGCGGGAAGGGAAACTAGACCCGGTAATCGGGCGCGATGACGAAATTCGTCGCACCATTCAAATTCTCTCTCGGCGCACCAAGAATAACCCGGTGCTGATCGGCGAACCCGGGGTGGGTAAAACCGCGATCGCCGAAGGGTTGGCACAACGGATCGTCGCCGGTGACGTACCCCAATCCCTGAAAGACCGACAGTTAATCGCCCTGGACTTAGGGGCTTTGATTGCCGGTGCCAAGTATCGCGGCGAATTTGAAGAACGGCTGAAAGCGGTTCTCAAAGAAGTCACCGACTCCGGCGGGAATATCATCATGTTTATCGATGAAATTCACACCGTAGTGGGCGCGGGGGCGACCCAAGGTGCGATGGATGCCGGCAACTTGCTCAAACCCATGTTAGCCCGAGGGGAATTGCGCTGTATCGGTGCCACTACCTTGGACGAGTATCGAAAGTATATCGAAAAAGATGCCGCCCTCGAGCGTCGCTTCCAGCAAGTGTATATCGACCAGCCCAGCGTCGCGGATACGATTTCTATCTTGCGCGGATTGAAAGAACGGTATGAGGTTCACCACGGGGTAAAAATTGCCGACAATTCTTTAGTGGCGGCGGCGAGTTTGTCCAATCGCTATATCAGCGATCGCTTCTTGCCCGATAAGGCGATCGACTTAGTAGATGAAGCGGCGGCCAAACTGAAAATGGAGATTACCTCCAAACCGGAAGAACTTGACGAAATCGACCGCAAAATTCTGCAACTAGAAATGGAGAAACTCTCCTTGCAGAAAGAAACCGATACCGCCTCTCAAGACCGCTTGCAAGCCCTAGAAAAAGAGCTGGCAAACCTGAACGAAGCGCAACAAGCGCTCAACGCTCAATGGCAATCCGAGAAAGATACCATCGAGAAAATTCAGAGCATTAAAGAAGAAATCGATCGCGTCAATATCGAAATTCAACAAGCGGAACGCAATTACGACCTGAACCGCGCCGCCGAGTTGAAATACGGCAAATTGACTAGCTTGCAAAAAGAATTGCAGCAAGCGGAAGAGCAGCTAGAGGTGAATCAAGTCAGCGGAAAAACCCTGCTGCGCGAAGAAGTTACCGAAGCGGATATTGCCGAGATTATTTCTAAGTGGACTGGGATTCCGATTAGTAAGTTGGTGGAATCCGAGATGCAAAAACTCCTGCATTTGGAAGAGGAGTTGCATAAGCGCGTAGTGGGTCAGCAAGAAGCAGTGACGGCGGTGTCCGATGCGATTCAGCGATCGCGCGCCGGTCTGGCAGATCCGAATCGTCCCGTGGCCAGTTTTATCTTCCTCGGTCCGACGGGGGTAGGTAAAACCGAATTGGCCAAAGCACTGGCGGCTTATCTGTTCGATACCGAAGAGGCAATGGTGCGAATTGATATGTCCGAATATATGGAGAAACATGCGGTTTCTCGGTTAGTCGGTGCCCCTCCGGGATATGTAGGATACGATGAAGGCGGACAACTCACCGAAGCGATTCGCCGGCGTCCTTATGCGGTGATTCTGTTCGACGAAATCGAGAAAGCTCACCCGGATGTGTTTAATATCATGCTGCAAATCCTCGATGATGGTCGGGTGACGGATGCCCAAGGTCATACGGTAGACTTTAAGAATGCCGTGATTATTATGACCAGTAATGTGGGGTCGCAGTATATCTTGGATGTGTCTGGCGATGATAGCCGCTACGATGAAATGCGCGGTCGGGTAATGGATGCGATGCGGAACAATTTCCGTCCGGAATTCCTCAACCGCATCGACGAGATGATTATTTTCCACGCCTTGCAGAAAGAAGAATTGCGTCACATCGTGCTATTGCAGGTGGAACGAGTTCTGGAACGGTTGCGCGATCGCAAGATGTCTCTGAAACTCTCCGATGCGGCGATCGATTTCCTCGCCGAAGTGGGTTACGACCCCGTATATGGCGCGCGTCCCCTCAAACGCGCGATCCAGCGCGAGTTGGAAACCCAAGTCGCTAAAGCCATCTTGCGCGGCGAGTTTGGCAACGGGGATACTATCTTCGTGGATGTGGAAAATGAGCGCCTCTCTTTCAAACGCTTACCCGCCGAGTTGTTGGTACAGTCCGAGGTATAATACCTGTAAGGTGGGCACCGCCCACCTTATACTTGCCTCCCGCTTCCCCACTCGGCACAAAGACGCGGCGCAAACTTGCACTTCGCCAAACCAAGCCTGCCCGAGGCTAATTTGTATGCTGAAACTGTCGGCGCAAGCGACGGGTACAAGCAATCCTGTGGGTGAGTTCCAATCTGCGCTGCAAACCCATGTGGATCGTTAGATTTCTGCGCTTACAAGATATCGATCGCCTGAATTGTGCCACCGATTTAGGGGTTTTTTTGCCTTGTAAAACCGGGTTAAGCATTGATGGTTTTATGAGGGGTTTGAAAATGGCAACCCCTCGATGTTTGCGCGGCTTATAAAATGTAGGTACAGGTAGGGAAATGTCCCGGATATTTCAATTAAAAAATAAGTCTCGCATATAGACCGAGCCTTTATCCATCACCCAACCTATATGCTTTGCCGTACTCGCCTGCAAAGCAACGAAAGGGTTAGTGCAGCGGCGGGACCATTGCCCTTGATTTTTGCGCCACAAAATGCTAAAAGTAACCGTCGCTCTCAATCAAAACTGCATCGTGAAAGACGTTCTCAAAGGCTGTAATATTTATCTGGTAGGCATGATGGGTGCGGGGAAAAGCACCGTGGGAAAAACCCTAGCGGATCGACTGAATTATCGGTTTTTCGACACCGACGCGCTCATCGAACAGATAGCGGGGCAAACGATTAACCAAATCTTTGCCGAAAGCGGCGAGGCGGAATTTCGGGCACTGGAAACCAAAGCGATCGCCGAATTGTGCGCCTATAAAAACCTGGTAGTTGCCACCGGGGGCGGCATCATCCTCAAACCGCAAAACTGGAGTTACCTGCAACATGGTATCGTCGTCTGGCTAGATGTTCCCGTAGAAGAATTATACAAAAGGCTACAAGGAGACAGCACGCGACCGCTGTTAAAGAACCCGGATCCCCTGGGCAAACTGCGATCGCTCTTGGAACAACGGCAAGCCCTGTATGCCCAGGCAGATGTGAGGATTTCCATAACTGCCGCAGAGACGCCAGCGCTAATTTGCGATCGCATTTTTGCCGAAATTCGCAAAATCCTCAAACCCGACGCCCGCAAGACCTATAACTAACCCCCAGGGTGCGGTTCCCGGGATTCCCCGCCCCCTGGTTTGTCACGAAATCCTCATCTAAAACCCCCGCCAACGCCGCCCTCTCAATCCCGCAAAAGCCCTACCCGGGGCGAACTTCCCCGGGTGTCACCCACCTGCCAACAGGCTCCACCCACCGGGGCAATCCACCAGAAAATCCAGATAACAACCGTGCCAGATAGCGATAAGCTAGCAAGTAGCCCTTTTGACAAGAAAAAGCAGCCCATGTTGACCGAGAACGAAACCAGCCAACAACAAGCCGAGGCAATGCGGGTAAAAGTGCTTAGCGAAGCACTCCCCTACATTCAGCAATTTGCCGGACGTACCGTAGTGGTCAAATATGGCGGTGCTGCCATGAAAGACAGCACCCTGAAAGAGCAAGTCATGCGCGACCTGGTATTTCTTTCCTGTGTTGGCGTGCGACCCATCCTCGTCCACGGCGGAGGTCCCGAAATCAATAGCTGGCTGACGAAACTCAATATCGAGCCACAATTCAAAAATGGCCTGCGCGTCACCGATGCGCCCACAATGGACGTGGTAGAGATGGTGTTAGTCGGTCGCGTTAACAAAGAAATTGTTTCCTTAATTAATAAAGCCGGAGGCAATGCCGTCGGATTGTGCGGCACAGACGGTAACTTAATCAAAGCGCGTCCCCACGGTCAAGAAGGGATTGGCTTCGTTGGGGAAGTCAGTTCCGTGAAGACCACCGTCATCGATTCCCTCCTCACTAGTGGTTGTATCCCGGTGGTCTCCAGTGTCGCCGCCGACGAAACCGGACAATCGTATAATATTAACGCCGATACCGTCGCCGGAGAAATCGCCGCCGCCCTGGGTGCGGAAAAATTAATCTTAATGACCGACACGCCGGGGATTTTAAAGGATGCAGAAGACCCCAGCACCCTGCTGGCTCAACTCAGCATTCAGCAAGCGCGGGAGCTGATTCACCAGGGAGTGGTGTCCGGAGGCATGATTCCGAAAGTGACCTGTTGCGTCCGCAGTCTCGCCCAAGGCGTGAGCGCGGCTCACATTATTGACGGTCGCATCCCTCACTCTTTGCTGCTGGAAATCTTTACCACTGCCGGGATTGGTTCGATGATTGTGGCCTCGGAATACATGTCCCAATCGCCCGTTTCTCTCCCCTAGAATGCGATCGCCTATCGCACTTAACGCTCGCTCTTGAAGTGCCCGACCCCTGACTTTGTTATTTCGGTAACTCGCATCTCGAAGCAGGGGCGGGCAAGTTACTTTGGGTAAAAAACTGGGCAGTGGATTGCAATCGCGCCCATGCCCGCACGCCTCTGGCTGCCAAGAATTTATCCCGTTTTTTAAACTTACCTTTCGCAATTCGCCGCAGGGACAAGGCATGCCCTGTCCCTACAGCCGATGGTTCTCTCCTTCACAATTTTGTCCGGTTAGTATAGCCTCACAGAGAGCCAGGGATCGCGCCTCTCACGCGCGGCGATCGCGAAGGGGTTCTGCGGTGACGATGGGGAGAATCGATTATCGTCGGATTAATCAGGGTCGAATTGCGAATTGTCGAATCGATAACCGTCGGATTAATCAGAGTCGAATTGCGAATCGTTGTGCCGCGCCGACGGGGGTAATAACCGGGATAATACTCCCGAACCGGATAGTAATTTATTCCTCCGCGATAAATATTCGTGCCTCGGTAACGAATTGGCGCGGGATCCCCCACGCGAATGTGCAAACCGCCGTCAATCGTCACCGTCATACCCGCAGTGGCGGGTGGCGTCGCCGCGCCAAACCCGGCGAGTACCACCGCTAGGGGGGCGGCGAGTGACCCTAGGGTTTTCCAGGGTCGTAACCAATACCATTTGTCCCTCGTTGTCATGGCTCAAACTCCTTGTAGAACCGTAATTTCGCATTTTAGCGATGGAAAGGGTGACGCCTTGCGTCGCGAAAAGATTCGCCCTCTCCTTGTCAGAATCGGCGCTGGCAAGATAAGCTCGTTTACCAAGAGACCCGAATCTGCTAGTTTAATAGAAATCGTGAGTTCAGAAAGCTTAGACCGTTTCCAAGCCGAATATCAAACCGGCAAAGAAGCCTTCGATCGGGGTCGCTATCCACAAGCGGTGCAACACCTACAGGAAGCCACCAAGCGGGTGAATCGCAACTCCCGCCAGGGAGGAGAGGTGCTGATGTGGCTTTTAAACGCCTATCAGGCGGCGGGAGACTCCAGCGAGGCGATCGCCTTATGCAGAAGGTTAACCCGACATCCCGACTTCGAAACCCGCAAACAAGCCAAGCGCTTGCTCTACATTTTAGAAGCGCCAAAACTCAACACGCGCCCAGAATGGCTGATTGAAATTCCCGATCTGAGCGCAATGGATGAAACCCCCTCCAAAGTCACCCAGATTGCTGCTTCTGCGCCGAAGAAAAAATCCAAGCGCAAAACTCCCGACGCCCCCCCACCGGTGGATCTGTCCCAAGTAAATACCAAAGATAATGGGTTTTTTTGGGTGGCAATTGTGGCGATCGCCTTAATTCTCAGCGGTTTGGTTTGGTTCAGTTAATCGCCCCCTCCCGGCGGCTGCAAGGAGGGTGAAAATCGCTCAGATTCAAGATAAAATTAGAGCAAACCCCATCGGGTTTTATGGCGATCGCCCTTTCGGGTTCGTTTCCCCTAAACTCCGCCCAATTGCAACTCACTCACCCAATGGTTTCCCCAAATTCCCCGCAATTGTGCCGAGAAATCCACCCCGGTTAGGCGATCGCCTTTCCCAGAAAAAGCGCGATCGCCTTGCTTTGATAATACCCCAAACCCCTAACTGCTTTTTCTCCCCTAACCATAGCCCCGCACAACTGCGATCGCCCCCGCCAACATCCTCCGCCTACCCCCGCTTTTTACCGGACGAACCTCGCTAAAATAAAGGGTATTCCTATGACGCCAATATTCGGTTCCCAACGTTTCGATAAAGGTCGAATCATTCCCGACTCATTTTTAGAAGAATTCCGCAAAAAAGACCCGAGCACAAGACGGTATTTATTAAACTCCATGACCCTGTTTGCTTGCATTTCTCCCGAGCAACAACACCAAGCTTTAAACGATTTAATTCAATCAGAATTAATTAGCCTCGCCGAAAAATCCAAGCACTATATGTATGACCGAGTTATCTCGCTTTTGCAAAAATTCAACATTGAAAAAGAATTAGACGATAAAGCTATTGCCGAATATTACTACCGCTATTACTTGCTCACCGGCTTAATCCCGGAAAACCTAACCGCCGATTATCTCAACGAACTGATTGGATTTATTATCGGATTAGAAATCATTAAACTGCTGTTTTCCATGCGATTTGTAGAACAACAACGGTTTTTTGAAATTCAGGGTCGCTACGCCATGCAGGTGCTTTTATTTTATCGCTACATCAAGCCTATCCGAAGCAAAATTATGCAAGATAAAATCCTGGAAAAAGATGTAGCCGGAACTTATTATTATACCAAAGCCCGGTTAAGCGAAGATAAATTATTTGACTCCATTTTTGAAGTGTTTAAACTCGATAAAATATTAGGGATTGGCAATCTAGCCAAAGATTTGAATTTTGACAAAGACTATATTTACAACTCCCCCGATGTCCCCGATCGCGATTCTTCCTTTTTCTGAGGTTTGGTCATTGGTCATTGGTTGGATTTAGCTAAAGGAATGCCTGGAGAAATAATGAGTCTGCCTCGGCGAAAGTTGCTCGCTAACGCGCACTTTCAATCTGCCGCGTTTGGCGTTTTTGCACTGGATCGGACGCGAGATGATGGGTTTTTCCAGCCAGTGGGACAGGGAAATTATTTGCATTCGGGCTGATTACTTTTCTCAACTTGCATTGCGCGCCATGCAGGGTAAGCACAGCGCAGGGCGAAGGTAGGGGATTTTATCCGGCGGATTTTTTGGCAAAAACAGTCTAACGGCTCAAATAATAATCTAAATCTGTCTATAGATAGGTGACACTGGGCAATTTCACTGAAAAAATAGGATTACTTCTAGGGAGTATTCCTTCATTTATCCTCGCTTCCGATGGGGGAGGTTGAGCTATCTTCAGCCTGATTCGAGCGAGATTGGATGTTCCCATTTCCCCCACAGAGTCCAGCATCGATTGAGAGCAACCTATGGAAAAATCGGGCAATTCCCTTCCAGTTTTAGTGGCAATTCTAGTGGCGATTTTTGCGATCGCCGCCCTGAAAGCCACCACACCCATTACCATGCCCCTCGCATTTGCCATTTTTATCGCCGTATTGGTTCATCCCCTACACCATTGGCTCAACCGTCGCTTCCCCGAGTGGTTGAGTTTGACCTTAGTTATGTTAGGACTTGCGGGAATTTTCGCATTAGCCTTTGGGGCGTTGGAGTTTAGCGTCGAGTTGGTGGCCCCGAAAGCCCCTCAGTACCTCGATCGCTTGCAGGAAATATTTCAAACTGTCACCACCTGGGCGCAAGACCGAGGTATCCCCATCCAAGGGCAACCCTTGCAGTCTCAATCCTCGATCCAGCAATATAGCGATGAATTAATCGCCGGATTGAAATCCCTGTGGTCTTCCCTCGGTTTATTTGTCTTAACTGTAGCACTCCTGGTGTTACTTTTGCTGGAAGTGGAACAGTATCAGCAGAAAGTCAAAAGCGCCTTTTCTTCCCCCACCGCCTCCCACATTCTTACCGCCTTTCATCGCATGGGCAATAAATTCCGAGGCTATTTATTAATTCGCACCATCACCAGCGGAATCACCGGGGTACTGACGGGCTTGTTTTGTTGGATTTTAGGGGTAGAATTGGCATTTGTTTGGGGTTTGCTTTCTTTTCTGCTCAACTATATTCCCACCCTCGGCTCGATTATCTCAGTCATTCCCCCCAGTCTGTTTGCCCTGTTATTTTTGGGAATGGGTCGCGGAATCGCCACCTTGGTGGGATTGGCAGCCATCCAACTCGCCCTGGGCAATTTTGTCGATCCGCGCATGCAGGGCAACTCGTTGAATATTTCTCCCTTTGTCGTCCTGGTTTCGATTGTTTTTTGGGGCTGGGTGTGGGGAATTCCCGGTGCTTTGTTGGGGGTGCCCCTTACGGTTTCAATTGTGGTGTTTTGCTCCCAGTTCGAGCGCTTGCGAAGTCTCGCCGTTATCCTCCAAGAATCCGACGAGTCGGACAAAGAACAGGAGTGATTGGCTTCGGGTTTATTCTACTTGAAAGAACCAAATAAACCACTCCATTGGGCAAGTTTACCTTGGTTCAGAAAATTATGCTAGGATTGGCGATCGCAATAGGGATTGGGAAGTTTGACCAACTGCCATCCTTCCCCCCGCCTCAATACAAAAATCTCCCATTCCACTCGTTTAATGTCTACATAATCTACCCAAAATGCCAAGGCATAACTGTCATAATCGGGATAAAAATTTGCGAGCCACTGGCAAATGTAAGCATCGTAATTGGTGGCATCTACCGTATCGTTCAATAATAAGCTGAGTTTGACCCCCACCCATAGCTTCTTATTTTCCCATAAGGCTTTAATTCTGGCTGACAAACGCCGCTCTTGTATCGCTTTCTTTGCTTTGTTTTCTGGGTTGATGTTCATTGGACTTATCCCCTAATTTGTACTCCCTTTTATTCTGACAAATTCACCTTCAATCGTCAAGCTAGAGCGATGTCTGAAATTAAACTGATGGGGAGCAAAAAAATGGGGAAATCTCGGTTGCAAAACTTTTGTAAAAGTCATATAATATTTAGGCTGAGTGACCATTGGAGGATTCTTTATAGTTCAATCCCCTGGTTGCTGTCTGGCGCTGAATTATTTCCTGTGGTGGAATCCAACCCCCAAGCATTTTTCTCTCAAGCATTTTTCTCTCCCAGGGTAGATAAATTCTATCTCCCTAGATGCTATCGGCGCAGGGCTGCTGGGTTTCCCCCTCGATTCCCCCGAAAGTCTGGGTCTGAGACCCTTCAAACCGGGCTGAGAAGTAAAGAAATATTACACCACCCCCCAGATGTTCGGATTTCTTTTCTATAATACAAGTAAAATCACGTAAAAAGGAGCAGTTTAAACACAAGTCGTTTTAACGCCAGAGTATTTTTACGGAAAAGCCCGATCGCCCTCGGGCGATCGCCATGTCGATAAGCATCAGGAGAAAAGAAAATGGCTGCAACTAATAACACCCATGACCCCACGGAGTTAAAATCCCACGTTCCGCCCAGAGTTCCCCCACCGCCACCACCCCCACCATCATCACCCCAGTTGTCGCGCAAATCTACAGAGCATTCCCACCAAAAGCGATCGCAACTCATCAAGCCGATCGTCAAAAAAGCCGCCGACGCCAAAGCCTCTGACGTTCACATTCGCGTCGGGGAAGTCCCGCGATTTCGGATCCGGGGACAAATGCGCGAAGCGGAAGGTCTCGATAAAGTAACCGACGAATTATTCGAGATGTATCTACAAGAAATCGCCTCCCCCTCTCAGCGAAAACAATTCGCCCAAACGAAAGAACTTGATACGGCGATTTTTTATCCCGGTTTCGTTCGCTGTCGGGTCAATTGCTTTCAAACCCTCAATGGTGGGGCGATCGTCCTGCGTTTGATCGACCTGAAGGTTCCTACTATCGATCGCTTGGGCTTACCCGAAGTGCTAAAAAAAATCATTAGCGCACCTCAAGGCTTAGTCTTGGTCACCGGACCGACGGGTTCCGGGAAATCTACCACAATGGCGGCGATGATTCAGCACTTGAACCAAACCGCGTACAAGCATATTATCACCATTGAAGATCCGATCGAATATGTTTACGCTTCTAAAAGATGCCTCATCTCACAGCGAGAAGTGGGATTGCATACCGATGACTTCCACGCCAGCTTGCGATCGGCTTTGCGCGAAGACCCCGACGCGATTTTGATTGGGGAAATGCGCGATCGCCTCACGGTGAATATCGCCTTACAAGCCGCACAAACCGGGCACTTAGTCTTGGGTACCCTGCATACCCGCAACGCGATCGACGCCCTCAACCGCTTGTTAAACCTGTACAACCCAGAAGAACAGCCCTCCATGCGGGTGCAAATTGGCGAATCTCTCGCCGCCGTGGTAGCTCAATTATTGATTCCCACCACCGATGGCGGGCGAACCGCAATTAACGAGATATTAATCAATACCCCCGCCATGAAGGATTATTTGCTCAAAGGTGATGACGACAGTGCTTATCATCTGATGCATACCGATACCTATGAAGGAATGCAGGTGATGAATTACGACCTCTATCAGAAAGTGATGGATGGTCGAGTGGCGATCGAAACTGCACAAATACATGCACCGGATCCCGGTGAGTTAGATCGCCTCATCCGCAGTGGCGGATTTGACGCCTCGCGATCGCCCCGCGACTTTGCGTGATTTTGCCCGCCACTCCCCCCATCCCGGGTGAAACCTCCCGGGGCACACCCCGCTGTGCCCCATTTTTCACTTAAGTTGTATCATTCACCATTCAATTCTGCTTCCCACCGCCCACCCCTCACCGGCGGGAATTTTTTTTCCAATCGGTTGACAAAGGAGATTGACATCGGGTATAATAAACCCGATGGTGCAGGCAGGGCTTATGTGCAATGCTTTGATTGCGTATCGGGAAAAACTACCATTAAAACTTCAGCTTGAGTGAGAATTATAGCGATCCGAGAGGCGATCGGGGAAAAAACCACATCCAAACTGCAAATTAAATCTAGAGTTGGACGAGGCACACCCGAGAGAGAAACCTTTTCCCCCACGGGGGGTGGGGGAAAGAAAGGGAAAATTACCGTTTCGCCAGCTTCTTACTTTGCATTTTCCGCAAGCGAATCGATTCCGGCGTCACTTCGAGCAACTCATCCGGACCGATGTATTCCAACGCCCGTTCCAAACTCATATCCACCGGCGCTTGTAGCTGAACCAATTCATCCCCCGTAGAAGAGCGGACGTTAGTCAATTGCTTCGTCTTGCAGACATTCAAATCCAAATCTTGCGGACGGTTGTGTTCGCCGACAATCATCCCCTTGTAGACCTTCGTCCCGGGAGTAATAAAGAACACACCACGGTCCTCGGCATTTTTCAGGGCGTAGAAAGTAGCCACCCCTTCCTCAAAAGCAATAATCACCCCATTGCGACGAGTTTCCACATCGCCACTCAAGGGACGATAGTCCAGAAAGCTGTGGTTCATAATCCCATCCCCACGAGTCAGGCGCATGAACTCGCCCCGGAAGCCAATCAAACCGCGCGCCGGAATAGCAAATTCCAGTTGCGTGCGACCGTTATTGCTGACGCGCATATCTTGCATTTCGCCGCGACGTTCTCCGAGGCGCTGCATACAGCCACCCACCGCCTCTTCCGGAACGTCGAGCACCAGACATTCAAACGGTTCGCAGGGTTGACCGTTGACTTCGCGATAAATCACCTGCGGTTGGGAGACTTGGAATTCGTAGCCTTCCCGGCGCATGGTTTCGATTAAAATGCCCAAGTGCAGTTCGCCGCGTCCGGAGACGAGGAATTTATCCGGGGAGTCAGCTTCTTCGACGCGCAAAGCGACGTTGGTTTCCAGTTCGCGCATCAGGCGATCGCGCAATTGCCGAGAAGTGACGTAACTCCCTTCGTGTCCCGCAAACGGCGAATCGTTCACCCAAAACGTCATCTGCAACGTAGGTTCGTCTACCTTAATCAGCGGTAGGGCCTGCGGTTCGTTGGGGCAAGTAATCGTTTCGCCAATATTCGCATCGCCAAAACCAGCGATCGCGATAATATATCCCGCACTCGCCTCTTTCAGTTCGATGCGCTTGAGTCCTTCAAAGCCCATTAACTTGGTGATTTTGGCCTTCACCACTTCCCCATCTTCTTTCACCAAAGCCGCTTGCTGACCCGCCTGCAGGGTGCCATTGTGAATGCGCCCGATGACGATGCGACCCAGATAGTCCGAATAATCCAAGGTCGTGACTTGCAACTGTAGCGGTTTAGTCGGATCCCCCACTGGTGGCGGAACCCGGTCTAAAATCACCTCAAACAGCGGCTGCATATCGCTGCCTTGTTCATCTAAATCCCCTTTAGCATAGCCTTGCAGACCCGAAGCAAATAGATAAGGGAACTCGCACTGGTCGTCATCGGCCCCCAGTTCGATAAACAGGTCTAATACTTTATCGATCGCCCCATAGGGATCCGCCTGCGGTCGGTCGATTTTATTCACCACCACAATCGGGCGCAGACCTTTTTCTAAAGCTTTTTTCAGCACAAAGCGGGTTTGCGGCATCGGTCCTTCATTGGCGTCTACAATCAGCAGACAACCATCCACCATGCCCAGTACCCGTTCCACTTCGCCGCCAAAATCTGCGTGTCCTGGGGTATCGACGATATTAATTAAAGTGTCTTTGTAGCGAACTGCCGTATTTTTGGAGAGAATGGTAATGCCGCGCTCCCGCTCTAAGTCATTGGAGTCCATGACGCAATCTGGAACCTCTTCCCCTTCGCGGAAGATGCCGGATTGTTTGAGGAGCGCGTCAACAAGAGTGGTTTTGCCGTGATCGACGTGGGCAATGATAGCAACGTTGCGAATGGGAAGACTCATACTAGCGTCTGGTATGTGGGACTCTTCTAGATTTGCGGACTGAATTCATATAACTTTACAATTGTAGCCTATTTGAATCTCTGTTGGGGTGAAATAGACGACATTTGCCCGCGCGATTTTCTCCGCCACCCAGAAACCCCCTTCTCGGTAAGGTTTCGCCACTCCATCCCCCTCATTTTCCCTTTGCACCTCCCCAGATGAGCGCCACTGCTGCTTCACCCCATCGATGGCGTAGGGCGCGGACAATTTTTCCATGCACCTTTGCCTTTCCCCATACATTTTTTCCCACCCCCGCAACTACTCGCGATCGCTTGGCATAATTAACCCTCCCCACCCGCTTTTTTCATCCGCAGTGCCTCAAAGGCGGGGGGTTCGATCGCAATTTAAAGTTAAGATTGGCAAAAGCTTTGGCTCCTGGGTTTCCGGTTTTTGAATCGCGATCGCGCTTTTTTTGAGTGGCGAGCCATCAGATTTTTTTGCAGTAAAATGATAATACCCTTAATACATCAATCTGTCCACTAATTTTGTTAAAACTATTAACATCAGCGGGCAAAGGAGCCTCTCAAAGAGATGGATATCAAAGCACTCAGAGAGCGTGCGGGACTGAGCCGCACACAAGTGGCCGCATGGCTAGGAGTCAGCGCAACCAGCGTTCGCAACTGGGAAAAGGGGCGCACGAAACCCACCATGACACCACAAAAATATCTGGCTGCCTTGCGGTTGTTTGAATGCACCCCGGAAGAGTTCGCGATCGCAACGGAAAACTCAATCAAAAAACGCGATGAAACCCAACTTTTCAAAGCCAAACGGATCGCCCAGGGCAAACCGGTAGCCAGATCCAGGGCACTTCGGAGGTAATGAAGCACTCACAGCGTTGAAACTCCCTTGATGCGCTCAATTCCCCCTAAACCATCGCTCTGGCCAAGGTTGCGATCGCCACTGACGATTAATTGCGCCGACCATCGGGCATAATCGTCTGCGTCAGTTGAGCATCCACCAGATTGGTATTTCTCAAATATGCATTTTGCAGATTCGCCTCACCCAGCATCGCTTGATTCAGATTTGTCCCATATAAATTCGCATCGGTCAGATTCGCGCCGCGCAGACTCGCACCGGTTAAGTCAGCGCCACGCAAGTCGGTTTGCGAAAGATTGGCAAAATCCAGATAGGTTGGGGTTGCTTCGCAGGCGACTCCTTTACACTGACTCGGTAACGGTTCGATGCGCGTCAAGTCAGCGCCGCGCAGACTCGCACCTTGCAGATTCGCATTGATCAGCAACGCCCCGCTCAAATTGGTAAAACTCAAATCCGCCAGGGGCATTTCCGCACCGTTGAGCTTGCTGCTGATTAAATCCGCACCGCGCAGATTCGCCCCGGTAAAATTCGCCGCATTCAAATTCGCCCGGGAGAGATCCGCTTGCGTGAGGTTGGCACTCGATAGGTCAGCGCGCACCAAATTCGCGCCAGTTAAATTCGCCCGATAGAGATTTGCCCCGGTAAGGATAGCATCGCGCAAATCCGCACTTTCCAGTTGAGACACAACCAGATTGGGCCGCACCGAAGTAATCCGCAAGCGTCCCACGGTTTCCGAATGGGGACGCACCAGCTTCGCTTCGCTGAGATCCGCACCGGATAAATTCGCCCAGCGGATAATCGCCCCGCTCAAATCTGCCCGAGTCAGATTCGCCCCACTCAGATCCGCCCCGCGCAAATCCGCCCCCACCAGATTCGCCCCACTCAGATCCGCCCCGCGCAAATCCGCCCCGATTAAGTCGCAACCCATGCATTCGTTGGTTCGCAATAATCGCAGCACGTGGTCTGAATTCACTGCTGCCACAGGTGTAGCCATAGAAAGCGGGAGTAACGCTGCGGTTGCTACTGAGACACCTAGCGCCAATTTTGCCGCGATCGTCCGTTTCATCCATCTCCTCCTATCCCGATAAAATCCCTTCTGGGGGATTAATTTGAGGGTAGCACTGGCAGTCGGTGAAGAATTGACAATTGAGAATTGTTTGAGTGGTTATAACCAATTGTCAATCGGAAACGCTCGGGAATTCTATACTGATAAATAGACAGAGCATTTTCATTGAGGGCAAGACATGGCTCTAAATCCCAGTATTATGCAAGCCGTTGAGAAACTGGATTATCGCGTCACTGTTGGGGACGTGGCAGCTCAAGCGGGCTTAGAGGTCAATGTGGCCGAAAAAGAATTATTAGCGTTAGCGTCAGAAGCAGGGGGTCATTTACAGGTTGCCCAAACCGGGGATATCCTCTATCAGTTTCCGAAGCATTTTAGAGCAGTGCTTCGCAATAAGTATTGGCGGCTGCGGCTAAAAGAGTGGTGGGAACGGGTTTGGCGGGTGTTATTTTACCTGATTCGGATTTCGTTTGGGATTATTTTGCTCCTGTCAATTTTTATTATTTTTGCCACCATTTTTATCATTTTGACGTCCGTGAATCGAGACAATAACAATCGCGGCGGGCGTTCGGGTGGTGGGAGCATCATATTTTTCCCACGTTTTTTGTGGGGACCGGATTTGTTTTGGTTTTTCGATCCGAACTATGGCAGATACCAGCAGCGACGACAACATCGGCGGTCTAGTTCATCGGAAAACAAGATGAATTTTTTGGAGTCGGTGTTTTCGTTTTTGTTTGGGGATGGAAATCCGAATGCGAATTTAGAGGAACGACGTTGGCAAGCGATCGCCACCACGATTCGCAACAATAAAGGTGCCGTAGTTGCCGAACAAATTGCCCCGTATTTGGACGAACTAGGGGAAGGTTATTCCCAAGAATTTGAAGACTACATGTTGCCGGTGCTGAGTCGATTTAACGGGCGTCCGGAGGTTAGTCCCGACGGGCAAATCGTGTATCATTTTCCCGAATTACAGGTGAGTGCCCAACAGCAGAATCAGCAATCGGTGGCGGCATATTTGCGCGAATCCCCCTGGCGATTTAGCGAAGCGTCCTCCGGTCAGTTGAGTTTAGCGGCAGGATTGGGCGGCGTTAATATTGTGGGAGGATTGTTTTTAGGATATTTGCTGCGCGATGGGGCCTCCCAACTTGGGGGATTAGTCGCCTTTACCGCCTCAATTTATTGGTTGTTAATTGGTTACGGCATTGCATTTCTCGCCGTTCCCTTGGGGCGTTATTTCTGGATTAAATGGCGTAACCAGAAAATTGAAGCGCGCAACGAACGGCGACAAAAACGGGCGATCGCCTTGAATCAAGCCGACAGCGAATTACAGAAAAAACTGACCTTCGCTAATCAGTTTGCCGCTCAAAATACAATCAGTGGCGAAGATATTGCCTATACCACCGAAACCGACTTAATCGAGCAAGAAAGTCAGCGATCGGCTCAAATTGACGCCGAATGGCGACGACGGCTAGAAGAAGGGAACTAACGCGCAAATGGGTTGAAGGATGAAGGATGAAAGGTCAAAATTCACCCCTTCACCCTTCACCCCTTCACGGTTGGTTCATCGGCGGTTCCAGACTTCGGACGTTTGAACGTCAAAAAGCCATAACCGTAGGCCGGGTTAAAGTTGAGGTTAACCAATTCCCAGCCTTCTTCGCCGATTTTATTCGCGTATTCGTACAGGGGCAGATTGATGTTGCGATCGCGAAGCTCTTCTCCAGAAAGCACTTTGCGCTCGGAGATCGCCGGCAAAGTAATCAACTCGAACGAAGAGGTATTCCCACTTTTGCACGGCGATTCCTCCTGATGTGGTTTTCGATAGGGTGAGGCATTCATGCCTGTAGCTCGAGGGTTGAACGGGGCAAAAAATGAGGTGCCCGGGTAAGAATTTAAGCACAAAATCGGTGCGATCGCGAAATTATTCCACCCGAATTTTGGCCAAATTCGCATTTTGATAATAATGCAGCAAGATTTGCTGATAGTTCACGCCGCGACGAGCGAGATTGTACGCGCCCCACTGGCTCATGCCCACCCCGTGACCGAATCCTCGGCCTTGGATTGTAAACTGAATCGGCGCAGAAGCAAGATTATTTTTACTGGCGGAGGAACCATATTCGGGCAAGACCGTAAAGCGAGTGCTTCGCAGGTTAAGGGCTTGACGCAAAGACTCGCCGGCGATCGAGCGCACCCCCGCATCGCCCACCACGCGCATAGTCACGATTCTACCGTGGGGAGTGGTGCTTTCCGGTTCCATTGACACCACGTTGCCCACCCCAGAAATCCGGGCGCTGAGTTCATTTCTGGAAAAGGTTTCGGTCCATTGGTAAGTCGGCGTTCCGGAATCGTAGTCCGGCACCCCACGCAGATAGGGGCGAGGATGAGTCCACACATCCTCCACATTTTCCGTATGTCCTCCAGAAGAGGCATGGTAGACCGCTTCAATCAGTTGACCATTGTGAACCAGAGCTTGGCCGGCGGTGGCTTGAACGGCAGCATGGGTGGTGGACGCTTCTTTTTCCACCCCGTTGTACACTTGCCAGAAGGTATCGTCCCCCAGGTCGTAGAGGTCATTCCCGCGATTTTGGCGCTGATAGAGGGCGTAGGTACGGGCGGCAACCGCTTGCGCTTTTAGGGCTTCACCCGGCCAACTCGGACTCATTTCCGCACCAACGACGCTGTAGAGATATTCTTCCAAATTCACCGCATTGATGGCGATCAGTCCTTCCGGGGTAGCCACCAGGACGAGGCGACCGCGATACCAGCGATCGCCGATATAAACGAAACCATCTCCCGTGGGGTCGATGGTCATCCGGTTCGCTTTCCAGGATCCGAGATTCACTTGCGAACCGCCAGCGCGGGCCAGAGATGCTTGCATGCCGTCAATTTCTCCCAAGGGGCGACCGGCTCCATTCGCGACCCTCGCCGGTGTGGAACTGCCCACTTTCACCGAACTGACATCTTCTTCAATGGCAATTCGCAATAGAAGCGCGGCGCGCGCCGGTGCCACCATCATCAGCCACAGCAGTGCCACGAACAATACATAGCGTCGGCTTTGCCACAGGGGTTGGAGTTGGGACAACAACTTCATAGTCAAGGTCCGTAGGAAGTCTCAGGGTTTACGAGCCGATCGCGCGATTTCTCCGGCAGAGGATAAACCGCTCGGCGCTTCTCGAGAGTTATAGCAATTTTTCACCAGCTTACGCCTGAGTCTTGGAAAACCAGCGGCTATGGTACGATAGTAGGCGTCCCGATTCGGGCTTTCCACTGCTGTGGCCACTGAGTCAGATGACATCGCCCTACTACCGTGAGAACCGGGTGAATTTCTGGCGAGAATGCACGGACAAATTGCGATCGCGCCAGTTACGCCGAGTCTGAAGGAAGTGGAAAGATTTTTCCCGTGCAATTGGTTGAATTTGAGTGTAAACCCCCGCGAAATGCAGATTACGTTTTTAGGAACCAGTTCCGGAGTCCCCACGCGATCGCGCAATGTGTCCAGTGTCGCCCTCCGTCTCCCCCAACGGGCAGAGGTCTGGCTGTTTGACTGTGGCGAAGGCACTCAACATCAAATTCTTCGCAGCGACATTAAAATTAGTCAAATCGCTCGCATTTTTATCACCCACATGCATGGCGACCACATCTTTGGCTTGATGGGTTTATTGGCAAGCTGTGGTCTGGCAGGCAATGTCGATCGCATCGATATTTATGGCCCTCCCGGTCTGAAAGATTATTTACAAGCCTGCAGCCGATATTCGCAAACTCATTTTTCTTACCCTCTGAAAGTCCATCAAAATCGCCCCGGAATTGTGTTTGAAAATGATGAGTATGTGGTAAAATGTGCGCGCTTAGAACATCGCGTCACGGCATTTGGCTATCGCATCGAGGAAAAAAACCGTCCCGGACGCTTTAATGTGGAAAAAGCCACCGCCCTGGGGATTCCTCCCGGCCCGCTCTATGGCAAGCTCAAACGCGGCGAAACCGTGACGTTAGCTGATGGACGAGTGATTCGCGGCACCGAGTTATGCGCCCCTCCCGAAACCGGGCGGAAATTGGCCTACTGTACCGATACGATTTACTGTGACTCCGCCGTGGAACTGGCCCGGGATGCGGATCTGCTGATTCACGAAGCCACCTTTTCCCATCAAGACGCGCAGATGGCCATCGAACGGTTGCACTCCACCAGCACGATGGCGGCGCAAGTGGCTTTAGCGGCGCAAGTCAAGCAATTAATGATGACCCATTTTAGCCCGCGCTATGCCCCGGGAAACAATATCCAACTGGAGGATTTGCAAGCAGAAGCGCGGGCGATTTTTCCCAACACGCAAATGGCCTCTGATTTCTTGACCTTAGAAATCGAACGACACCGATCGCGATCGCCGGAAGCGGTGGGCAGTTCTCATTAATCCACCGCCATTCAATTACTGATTCGCCGCATGCTGATGCAGGGGACAGGCACAAGGCGGAAAATTCAATATTTCATGGGGCATATCCGGGGATGGGGTAGGGACATGACTTTGGGTTTCCGACTCCTCCTCCACTTCGCTCAAACGCCTACGAATCGAATTGAGATGGCTTTGCGTGTCTACGGGCGATCGCGGCGCTGGCACTTCTGTATTCGGCCAATTCGGTAAATCGCTACAGGGACACTGCTCTGGCGGCATTCCTTTTGTCCGCGCCGGAATCGGCATGGCGCATCGACCGCACAAAATCAGTTCCCACTTTGAGGTCAGCAGTTCTCCAATGGTTTCATCCGTGCCCTCTACATAACAATCCCTTCTGTTGGAGGAGATAATTTTTTGCCAACACTCTTCAAATTCTGGACTATACCGAAATCCTCTAAAAACTGGGTTGGGCAGAAGTTTTTCCCCGGTACGCGGGACTACCACTTGCTTGCCTAATTGAAACCAATACGCGAGATATTTTCTGACGTCTTTTTCTGATGCCATAAAGTTGTTTCCTAAATGATTTCTGCTGAACGGATCTGAGCCAAAATGTGACTCATTATTTTAGAGATTTTTTTAAATTTACATCCGAATTCTTCTTCTAGTTTAATTGAAATGCTCCGGCAGCCGCATCCCACAGCCGATATATTTTTGGCTGACCTTACCCCTTTGCATCGGCGCGGGTAGAGGCGATCGCTTCCCTGCTGTGTTCTCCCTCCCGCACGAGTCCCAAATGTCAAGAAACCATCGCATCCCATAATACTAGCGTAGAAAAACTCCCCGTGGCGAAGAAAATGCGATCGCCCCGGATTGAGGATCGCAACAGGATTTGCGTTAAACCGACAAGTATTAAAAAAAATATTAAAATTTCCAGCGGACGAGGCACTGTCAAACCGCTTCACTTTCACTCGGGGAGGGAATCTTCCGACTCTGGATTGCCCGGAGGTAAAGGGGAACCGAGACGGCTTAAATTCAAAACGTGACCGCCAGTGACGAGATAGACGGGGTGAGCGATCGCCCCCAAGCGACGCACCAAAGTGCCCAGGCGATCGCGAAACAGACGACCCATCGGATATGCCGGCACCACTCCCCAGCCGGTTTCCTCCGCCACAAAAATCACCGCATCCGCCGTGGAATCGTGCAAACTACTGAGCAACCCGCGCTCAATCTCATCCCAAGTGGGGCGATCGCAATCGAGTAAATTCGCCACCCAGGTACCCAAAGAATCCACCAGCAAACAATAGTTCGGTGGGGCAGATTGAATCGTCTGCGCCAACTCAGTGGGCACTTCCATCGTTTTCCAAGAACTCATGCGGCGCATCCGATGACGCTCGATCCGCGCCACCCACTCCGCATCCGAGGGGTCAACCCGCGCCGTTGCCACATAGATCGTCGGTTGAGCCATTTGTTCTGCCAGCATTTCCGCCCATTCACTTTTGCCCGATCGTGCCGGACCTGTAACCAATACAACTTGCTTTGCACTCATTTTCTTCTCCAAGGGTGGCGATCGCGCTTCCCAATGTAAAACCTCAGATGCGATCGCACAAATTCAACAAGCGGAACGCAATAGCTGACAAATCAGAAATATTAATGTTAGAACTTGTCACAGAGCAGGAGGAAACCGAAAGGCATACCGTAAGCCTAACTCGTCACCTTCCTCCAGGGCAAAGATCCCTGGATGTGCATTCGAGGTCGCCTTGAACCAGAATCCACGCCAATTTACCTTGCGGTTGTGCGGGGTCTGGGTAACTCCTCACGCCTAAATCCTCACCCTATCTTCCAGCCAGTGGAGCCTAAATCCATGCCAGACCCTAAAATCTCTGTAATTATCTGTACCCACAATCGAGCCAACTATTTGGGCGGAGCCATTGACAGCCTCCTGCAGCAGGACTTTGCGGATTTTGAAGCGATCGTCGTCGATAATGCCTCGAGCGATCGCACCAAATCTGTGGTCGCCGAACGCCAGTGCGATGCGCGTCTCAAATACCTCTACGAACCCACCCTCGGACTGAATGTCGCTCGCAACACTGGGGCGAGAAACTCTCAATCGCCGATTATTGCGTATCTCGACGACGATGCCCTCGCTACCCCCCACTGGCTCCAGGTCATTTATGATGCCTTTCAAGCCAACGATCGCCTCGGGGTTGCCGGCGGAAAAATCGAATTGTTGTGGCCCTCTGGCGTCACCGCGCCCCCCTGGCTTTCACCAGGGTTAGCCGAAAATCTGGGAGCCTATGACCTCGGCGACGAACTGTTCTATATCGACCGCCCCGGACTGACTCCGAGAGGGTTAAATTATGCCATTCGCCGCACCGTTTACGAACAGGTTGGCGGCTTTGATGTCAAACTCGATCGCGCCGGCAAAAACCTGTTATCTAACGGAGACCTTTACATGACCGAACTGGTTCTCAAATCCGGGTGGCAGGTAGCCTATCTCCCCGATGCCTTAGTGTCCCACCAAGTTTTTCCCGAACGAGTCACCAAAAGCTGGTTTTTAAATCGCGGCTGGTGGCAAGGGATCAGCGAGTGTTACCGCGAACACCTCACCGGAGAGGCCGGTTGGGGGCAACTCCCTCGCGGCGGCGAAAAATTCCTGCGCGGCCTCTACAAATCGGTGAAATACCTCAGCGATCCGGCGCAAAGTTTCGATAACTTGGTGTACGCTTACGGACAAATCGGCTATTTGACGGCTTCTGTACGCGGGATGGTACTGGGGTCGCCAACACCGCAACCCGCCCCCCTGGATGCACCAAAGCCTGAAAATGCCGATCCTGTATGAAAACACATACCGACGAAAGGCTCGAGGGATTGATGGGGAAACTTCATTGGATGTGCATCTACATGAGCCACAGGCTAGGATAAGAAGCATAACCGATGAGAAAGTCTTTTGGGTTGGCGATTTGTTTCGATGCTTCAGCAGTGTCAACAACCCTTGGGGAAAAGACAGCGACTCCCCGAAGCGATCGCTCCCAACATACATGCTCAAATTTCCTCCTTCTGTTGGTTGAAAGCTAATTATTATGACCTCGACACCCGCACAAGTTCCCATCTCCGTGCTCATTCCGGCGAAAAACGAAGAAACCAACCTGCCGGCTTGTCTTGCTAGTGTCAAGCGAGCCGATGAAGTGTTCGTGGTAGATTCGCAAAGTAGCGATCGCACGGTGGAAATTTCCGAAAGTTTCGGCGCTAAAGTCGTTCAATTCCACTTTAACGGTCGATGGCCAAAAAAGAAAAATTGGTCGTTGGAAAACCTCCCCTTTCGCAATGAATGGGTCTTGATCCTCGATTGTGACGAGCGCATTCCCACCGAACTTTGGGATGAAATGGCCTCAGCCATTTCAAATCCAAACTACGATGGCTACTACATCAACCGCAAAGTCTTCTTCCTCGGACAATGGATTCGCTTCGGCGGCAAATATCCAGACTGGAACCTGCGCTTATTTCGCCATCAAAAAGGTCGCTACGAAAATTTGGGCACGGAAGAAGTCCCCAACACCGGCGATAACGAAGTTCACGAACATGTTATCCTAGAACGTCCCGCCGGCTACCTCAACCATGACATTCTCCACGAAGACTTTCGCGATATCTACCAATGGCTAGAACGTCACAATCGCTACTCCAATTGGGAAGCTCGCGTTTATTACAATCTCCTGGAAGGTCGCGACGAAGCCGGCACCATCGGCTCTAACTTCTTTGGCGACCCGGTTCAGCGCAAGCGGTTTATTAAAAAAGTCTGGGTGCGCCTCCCCTTTAGACCCCTCTTGCGGTTTATTTGGTTCTATATCATCAAACTCGGATTCCTGGATGGAAAAGCCGGTTACATTTACGGGCGGCTGTTGAGCCAGTACGAGTACCAAATTGGGGTAAAACTTTATGAATTGCGGAAGTTTGGCGGTCAGCTAAATCAGCAATTTCCCACCGCTAATTCACAACCGACTAAAGTGCCTGAAGTCACAGAAGTTCAAAATTAACTCACCGCCAATTAACCCGCTTTACAGTTGAATCGGGTTGTTTGTTTTCTCGATGTTTTTTCTGTTTCCCAAACCATGACGCCTTCTGTTCCCGATCCGAGTTCTGCTCCATCCTCAACCTCGGCACAAACCCCTGAGTCGCACTCCGCTAGTGGCGGCGATCGCGCCCCCACTGCCCCGGATCCGGCCCTGGATTCCCCCCCAATGGTGGATTTACGCCAATACGACCAATCCTGGTTCGATCGCGGTCGCTCCGGTGGCTTTATCCTCTTCTGGTGGTTCGTCCAAGCGATCGCTTTCCCCTTAAGCCCCCACTTCGCTCATGGGTTCCGTCGCCAGTTGCTGCGTCTGTTCGGCGCTCGGATCGGTACGGGAGTTCTCATCCGCCCCACCGCCCGCTTTACCTATCCCTGGAAAGTCGAAATCGGTGACTATAGCTGGATCGGCGATGATGTGGTCTTCTACAGTCTCGATCGCATCTGCGTCGGCCAACACTGCGCTATTTCCCAAAATACCTACCTCTGTACCGGCAACCACGACCGCCAAGACCCCGCTTTTGGCTTGCAAACTTCCCCCATCTTTATCGGCAATGGCGCTTGGATTGCCGCCGATTGTTTTATCGGTCCGGGAGTCAAAATCGGCGCAAATGCCTTTATCGCTGCCCGCAGCAGTGTCTTTAGCAATATGCCCGCAGGACAAGTTTGCATGGGAACCCCTTGCCGTCCGCGCTCTCCCAGAATTCAACCCTCAAAATGAACAAAACCCCCTTTCCTTCTCCGGTAAATCCTACTCGTTCATGTTGCGATAGGTGGCAACCGCAGAAGGCGAAATGCGATTTAAGTAGCGGAAAATCCAATACTTAAACACCGTATCCAAAATCACGGGAAAGGTGGCAATAAACAGGAAGATAAATTCCCGGCTTTCGGGTAAACCTAAATGGCGAGAAATCCCTTCGAGAATAATTTCCCACCCATGCGGGGAGTGGAATCCCACGAAGATATCCGTAAACAAGATAATAATAAATGCCTTGGCACTGTCACTGAGTCCGTAAACAATATCATCCATAAACGATTTAACGTTTTGGATTTCTCGCTTGCTGTTGTAAATTACCACGCCAAAGGCCAAAAACGAAAAAATGTCTGAAAAAATGTTTTTAACTGCGTTGGAACTTTGCCGACTGTATTCTTCGGCAATTTCAATCGCTTTGTGTTGGAGTTCGTGGTGGATTTCTTCCTCAGAAAGATGATGCGGAATTTTACCGATAAAGTTCAGTTCTTCTTTTTCTTCTTCCGGTAATTCTTCAATAGTTTGAGCAATCATCTGCTCGAATTCGAGCCGTTCGTGAAAGTGATTTAATTCTATCAACGCTTCTTCTTTCATATCCACGTTGAGGAAAATTTCCGCTCGATCGCCCACCACGCTATCGTAAATCGGCCCGACGATAAAGTTTTTCGCCACCTGTTGGGTCAGCAGGGGAATGAGTATCAGCAGTAAAATGAACTTCAGCGAAACAATGGTTTTGGTTTTCGAGCTGCGGAATTCTTGAACGACTTCTTCTTCCGCTTTTGGATCCAGTTCTCGTTTCAGGCGATCGAGGGTTCTTAAAATCGATCGGGGCAAAAAACTAGTTTGATCCGCTAAAGACCCTAATTCTTTCCTGTTATTCCCTTGATTTCCCAGTTCCTTATCGGTATCCACATCCACCCGAGGTTCGGTTTTGTTCTTCGGTTTCAACGGCCCTCGATTTTTAGGTTCGATACCATAGGTTTTGGTCACCGATGGCAATAAGGGAGCTGAGTCGGAGGATGAATCCTCTCGGGATGCAGATTCTTCCACTGGCGATCGCGAGACTGCAGTGGTGGGAATCGGACTTTTGTTCCGGTATTTCGAGGTAATTTCATCAATGAAGTTTAGCCGATCTAAAATCATTGACTGTTGCTCGCGCGAGAGTCCAACGCCCTCGGGCAGGGTGCGATCGCCTTTGGAGGAAGAGGATGACTCTTCCCCAAACCGGGACTGTTTGTAAATCTCGATAAAGGAACGACTATTCCTAAACTCTCTCAAACGTAACTTAATAATACTTAAATTTCGACTTAAATCCGATTCATATAATGCATAAACACTCTCCCCATAAGGAGAATTTTTCGGTGAAATACACTTGCCGTTAAAATGCTTTTTCTCGATTTCTCGAATCTCGATAGCGGCCTTGTATGCAAGATTTAGCGAGCGCTCCGGAGTTTCTAAAAACCACCGTCGTGCAGCGCGAAAAAATCCTTTTCTGTTCCCGGAATTCTGTTTTTTCATGGCCGATTTATCGAAAAAACGTTGCAATTTTGGATAAAATCAATGGAAAATTTTGGCTGACCCGTTCAATGCACAAATCGATATCGAAAACATCTCCCCACACCGAAAGTGACATTCCCTTCTCGGACAAAGGCGGGGAATAATGGCAACACTGGAACCGCCCGAATGGTTCCCATCAGCCGATCGCTTGCCCCGGGGAAAGCGCTGTGCTGGAGTGAGATCCTCCCTGGCCTTGGAGAGTGCAAAAATCTTCAGGAGAAAGGGCAATAATGAAAATCAGCACCCCTGCAAGCAGATTGTAGTATATTAACAAATTTGGTTGAGGATTAGCGGTGAAATTGGAGTCGATTTGGATAGAAGGAGAAACCCGCAGTGGCAAGAGTCTTGCATTGGTGCAACAGTTCTGCCACTGGGTGCAACTCGGTTTGCGCCCCAGCAACGGAGAGAACCGGACCACTAAAGAGTTAGGGGCAAAACAAGCCACACCCCCCCTGTTGGTTTTTGCCGCCACTGGCGATAACCGGATCGAACTGACCGATCGCCTCAGTGCCGCCACTGACGGAGAATATCCGGTGCAGTCCACCACCCCCCTGGCATTCTTCCAAAATGAAGTAATTCTCTACTGGCCCTTACTCATCCAAACACTCAATCTCAGCGCCCAATTTCCCCTGCGGGTGCGCCCGGAAACCGAACAGGAACTCGCCACCCGAGTGTGGCAACCGGAATTAGACAGCGGAGAATTGCGTGCGGTGGGCGTCAGCGAATATCGCATGGTTCGCCGCACCTTGGACCTGCTGCAACTCGCCGCCTTTAGTGGCATCCCCCTGGAAGATACCCCGGTTATTTTAAAACAAGGAATCCCCGAAGAACAAGGTTCCCCCAGTTTGTGGCACTGCATGGGGGAACTGCTGCAACGCTGGCGCAGGTGGTGCCTGGAACGGGGTTTGCTCACCTATGGCATCATTACGGAACTCTATTGGCGGCATTTATTGCCCCATCCCACCTACCGCAGTCAGTTAATCGATCGCTACCAGGGCATTCTCGCCGATGATGTGGATGAATATCCCAAAATCGCGGCGGATTTGTTTGAAATCCTTCTGGATGCCGGGGTGGCGGGGGTCTTTACGTATAATCCCCAAGGTGCGGTGCGACTGGGATTGGGGGCGGATCCCGATGCGATGAAGCGGTTGGCGCGTCGCTGTCGCCAGGAATATTTGACCTCCCCCAAGGGTTTCCCCTCTCAGTTGGGAGAGATGATGTTGGAACTCCTCGAAGAGCCGACGGTTTTTCTGGGAGAATTGAATGAGGCAGAATTTGGCCGCTGTGTGGGATGGATTCAAACCACTTCGCGGGGGCAGCTTTTGCGCGAAACTGCAGAGGCGATCGCGGGGGCAATTCATCGCGGCGAGGTGGAACCGCAAGATGTGGTGGCGATCGCCCCGGGTTTGGATGCGATCGCGCGCTATACCCTGCGCGACATCCTGATCGCTAAAGGCATCCCGGTCCAGTCCCTGCACGAGCAACGCCCGCTCATCAGCGTGAGCTCGATCCGCGCTTTGCTCACCCTCCTCGCGCTGGTTTACCCGGGTTTGGGCCGTCTGGTAGACCGCGAAAGTGTGGCGGAAATGTTGGTGGTGCTCAGTGGCGCAGGGGGCGACACTGACGAGGCTCACCCGAATTATCCGTTTGCAGATCTAACCCAAGAAGAGGAGGGCGCGGAGGGGAATTTTCTCCAGTATTTGCATCAACCTTCCGCATCGCCAGTGTATGGCGCGCAATTGCCGCCTATCGACCCGGTACGGGCGGGATTGTTGGTGGATCACTGCTATTCTCCAGCACCGGAAAATCCCCGGGTTTTGCCGGTGAGTGCATTCCCGCGATGGGATCGTCTGGGATATCGGGCGACGGCGGCTTATCAAGGGATTTTACAGTGGATCGAACAGCAGCGATCGCAGCTTGAAGCCGGTTCGATCCCTAGCCCTCTAGTGGTTCTCGATCGCGCAATTCAGCGCTTTTTGTGGCCGGGTAATGCTCTCCCCACAGACCAAATCGCCGCTCTGCGCGAATTAATCGAAACGGCGCAACATTACTGGGAAGTGGACCTCCGCCTGCGCGATGGCGGGGAACATGATGCGCCGGAATATGTGACGGTGGGTCAATTCATTCAACTTCTGCGCCAAGGCACTCTGACGGCTAATCCGTTTCCGGTGAGCCACTTCGCGGGCGATCGCGGTTGCGTGACCCTGGCCACGATTTTCCAATACCGCGCGGCGCGCCAGTTTCATCGTTGGCAGTTTTGGCTGGATGTTGGCTCGCCGCTGTGGTTGAGTGGCGGTGCGGCGAGTTTATTCGCGGCTCCGTTGTTCCTCGAAGGGTGGTCTGGGGATTTGTGGAGTGTGGAAGCGCAGATGGCTGCAGATGAGGATCGATTGCGCCGGATCGTTCGGGATTTGCTGGGCCGGGTCAGCGATCGCGTGATTCTGTGTCATAGCGATTTGGCTACGAACGGTCAGGAACAAACCGGGCCATTACTCTCGGTTTTTAATAGTTTCGTTGCTCTCGGTTCTGAAGTGACGAGGTAGGGAGGAAAATACTGCGTTTGCTATGGATTAATGGCTTTCTCTTTTCTCTCTGTCGGCTTTTCTCAATTCCGGTTTTATCCCAAATTCGGTGGATTGTTATCGGATATTTTTTATCTGTTGGCCGAAAAAAATCCCCCCCAGACTCGGGAAGGGTTAAGGGTTTATTGTCTATTGGGGATGGAGCATTTTGACTTTATTTCCCCTCTTTTTTGTGTGAATAAACCCTTAACGCTTCACCAAGTTTGTCTAGAGCATTGACAGTTCGCCAATCGGATCGAGGCGCTTAAAGTCACTGAGGGTGATATAAGTTTCGGCGAGGTTTTCGGCGATCGCGGGGGAGATCCAGCCCAATTGCTTGAGCAAATGAATCGCCACGGCATATTTGGCGCGTTTTGCACCATCCATTACTTTAATCGCCAAACCCATGCCTTCCCCTTCGCGCCCAATGCACAAGACGCCTTCTGCACCGCCTTTGCTCACCAGTTGTCCCTCGCTCAAGCGCATCAGTTCGGTATCGAATTCTCCCTCGCCGGCGATTAAATAAGGGTAATTCGTCATCGCCCGCACGATGCGCTCCATATCCAAGTTGTCTCCGGAACACAGCAGGGCGTACAAGGTGGCCATCTGCTTCAATTCCATCAAGTAGGTGGGCGCGCCGCAGTCGTCGCGGACGCAGATAAACTCTTCGGCGGGCATCCGCAGCAATTCGGCGATTTTGCCGATAATCAAGCGCTGCACTGGATGATTGCGCTGCAGATAGGTTTCTAGGGGAAAGTTGCGCTGCTTGCACACGGCGAGCATGCCGGCATGTTTCCCAGAGCAGTTGTGCTGTAGGGGGCTTTCTTTCCCAGGAGGGGTCGGGCACTGGAGGGCGGTGGTATCCACATCGCAGCGCCACAGGACGTTAAATGCCTGTCGCGCTTGTTCGATGGTGCCTCTGTGGGAACTGCAAATGATGGCGAGGTCGCGATCGCTCAGTTCGTAACGTTCTAAGGTGCCACTGCCGGTAACCGCTAGGGCTTGGAAGGGTTTGAGAGACGAACGAACAAAGGTGGCGGTCTCTGAGTTACCGGAAACGGACAGCACCCGTCCCCGGCTGTCACAAACCGCAGCCTGGGCTTTGTGTGTTGATTCTAAGATTCCTTCGCGCAGTAAGCGGACTTCTATGGCTGCTGCCGAGGTGCGTTTTCCCATTGTCATGGGTTGGATTTTATCATGGGTTGAGTACAAAAGTGCTTTTTGTCAGGGTAGGGGTTGAGGGGTTATGATTTCAATCCCTACCCTGAGGCTGAGGTGACGTACTCCCGACGCCGACCGCTTAGGCGGTACGGCGCGGGCTTCTGCGCCCAGACCTTTGAGATCTGGGTT